>JBKEBR010000277.1:0-4925 GCA_047973285.1 Oscillospiraceae bacterium
CAACGGGCCGCCGCCGGTAACCACAAAGGCGCCGGTAAAGTCTTGAAAGGCGTTTACAATTTGCATTAAAACGTTGAAAAAAAGCACCGGGGTAATCATGGGCAGGGTAATGCGGAAAAAAATTCGGAATTTCCCGGCGCCGTCTATTCTGGCGGCCTCGTACAAATCCTCCGGCACCTGTTTAAGCGCCGCCAAAAACAAAACCATGGAAGAGCCAAACTGCCACACGTTCAGCAGGCTTAGGGTAAACAGCGCCACGTTCGGGCTTGAAAGCCAGGGCACCGAAGGCATGTGAAGGGTGGTGAGCAGGCGGTTTACAAGGCCGCTGTCCATAAACAAAAAGCGCCACAAAATGGAAACGGCAACGCTGCCCCCAAAAATGGAGGGAATGTAGTACACCGTGCGGTAAAGCCCAATTCCCTTTAGCTTTTGGTTTAAAATAACGGCAATTAAAAGCGCCATTATTATTTTCATTGGCACGGCCATGCAAACAAAGGTAAGGGTTGTGCCCAAAGACTTCCAAAACAGCTGGTCTTTGGTAAACATGGTAACGTAGTTGGCAAGGCCCACCCAGGTAGGGGTGTTGGTTATGCTGTAGTCGGTAAAAGAGTAATACAGCGAAGCGGCCAGCGGGTACAGCTGAAAAACCAGAAAGCCAAGAATCCAGGGCAGTATGTACACGTAGCCCATCTTGTCCCGCCGTGTCATGCTTTTTATCTTCATATTGCACCGTCTTTCTCAAATCAGCCGGGGCCGGGCCCGGCGCCAGAATGTGGTAGGGGAAAGGTTTTTGCGGGTGGCAGCCCTTAGGAAAGAAAAACCGGTTAAGGCAAAGCCTCAACCGGTTTTCGGGGGTTTACTATGCCGTTTTTAACGTATCCATTTTTGCCTGCACATCGGCCAGGAATTTGTCGGCGGCCGCGTCTGGGGTAAGCTTTCCAAAAACAACCTGCTCGCACAAATCTTTAATAATGTCGGCAACTTCTGCGTTGTTCTGCACCAGCGGCGGGGGAGAAGCCGGGTCAAGGTTGGTAAAGTCAACCATTTCGGCAACATCCTTGTCAATGGTACCGGCGTCGCTCAGCTGCTTGAAGGCATTCTGGTTGGTGGGAATAGAACGCTGGGTGCCCAAAATCTCCACGGCCTCGGGGTCGTTCATCATCCAGTTGGCAAAGTCGGCGGCCACTTCCACATTGGCCGATTTGTTGCTTACGCCAAGCACCATGGAGGGTTTAAAGGGAATGCTTTGGCTTACGCCGCCCTCCACATAGGGGGGCTTGCCAACGGCAAAATTGTCGGCGCCCACCACTTCTTTATACTTGCTTACCGTGCCGGACCAGTCCAGCGTAAAGCCCATTTCGCCGTTCAGCCATTTGGGGTTCTGCTCAATTTGGGCGGTAAACAGGTTGGCATCGCCAAGGGGCTGTGCTGCGCCGCTGTCGAATAGTTCCTTCATCATGGCGAAGGCGGCGCTCAAATCCTCTTTGCTGGCGTTAATTGTGTTGTCGGTTTCGTTGGCCCAGTATTTGCCGGTTTTGGAATAAATGTAGTTGGAAAGAACAAAGGTGGCAAGCCCGCCGGCCGAAGTGCCGGAATCCAGCGAGAAGAGATAATCGTTGGGGTTTGCGGCATGAATTTCTCTGCCAATTTCAATCATTTTTTCCCAAGTCCACTCGGTGTCTAAAGGAATGTTGTGTTTCTCAAAAAACGATTTGTTGATCATAATGCCAAACCCGTTGGTACCCATGGGAAGGGCAATTATTTTGCCGTTTATGGTGCAGTACTGCTCTAAAACAGATTCGGAATAAGGGGTAAGGTCAACAACGCTCAAGGTAGAAAGGTCGGCAAAGGTGTCGCCCTGGGCGGCCAGCTCGGGGAACCATACATAGTCCAGCTGAATAATATCCGGCTCGGTGCCGCCTGCAATTTGGGTCATCAGCTTTTGCTGGTAGCCGTCGTAGCCCTGGTATTCGCCCTCAATGGTTACGTTGGGGTGCAGCTCAGTGTAGCGGTCAATGGCTTTTAGAGTGGCCTCGTGCCGGGCGTCGGCCCCCCACCAGGAAAACCGCAGGGTTACGGGCGCGTCGCTTGCGCCGCCGCTGCCGGCGGAAGCCGAAGCAGCTGTGGAGGAACTGCCGCCTGCGCAGCCCGCCAAAAGGGAAACAGCCAGTAAAACTGAAAGGGCCATAGCAAGTACTCTTTTTCGCATAAAAACCTCTCCTCTATTAGTGTTTGAGTGCAAATAAGTAAAATGCACTTTTTTCTATTCACTAATATAAAACTTTTTGTGTATATTTTATAGATAGCCCCAATGCTGTTTAATATCCCGTTGTGCGTACTTTGCGGCACAAGCAATCATTATAGTACAAAACAAAACCTTATATGTCCTGTAAGCCGGGCTGCGAAAGCGGAATGGAAAAATATACGGTGGTTTTTTCCTCGGGCAGGCTGTCAATAAAAATTGCCGAGGCCTCTCCATAGGTCAGAATCAGCCGTTTGTTCAGGTTGTAAAGGCCGATGCTCTCTACCGGGGAATTTTCGGTGGTAAGGCGCCCCCGTATTTCCAAAAGGCGTTCTTCTGCAAAGCCGTGCCCGTTGTCGGTAACGGCAACAAACATGCGGTTTTCTTTTTGCTCAATATCAATGATGATTTTTCCGTTTGGCTTATCGAACAGCCCGTGGGAAATGCTGTTTTCCAAAATAGGCTGCAGCAAAAATTTAATGCACTTTACCTTTCGCACGCTTTCGCCAAGGTGCCAGTCTACCGAAAAAGAATAGTCGAATCGCATTTGCTGAATTTCAATGTATTTTTGTGTGTTTTCAATTTCTTCGGCAATGGGCACATACCGTTCGCGGTTTAAAGCGCGTAGTATAAAACACTGGTCAGCAAATCAATCATATGGCTGGCATCGTTGGGCTCCCCGGTAAGCTTTACGGTTTTCCAAAAAATATTTTTCAGGGTATTGAACAGGAAATGCGGGTTCAGCTGCGACTGCAAAAATGAAAAATGCATGGCCTCCAGGGTGTATTTTTTCTCAATTAACTGCTTGTCAAGCAGGCTTTTTTCCACAAAGGCCTTTACAATGCCCTGCATAATATACCCGTACGCGTCGGAAGAGGCGGGTAAATTAGGCAGCTCGCGCCCATGCTCGGCCGAATCTACCAGTTGCAGAATATTGCCCACATCGCGGGCGTTGCGGCGGGAGGTAAGGTAGGCAAGCAGGCTGCCTGTTACCAGCGCCAAAAATACGGCGCCCACAACAACCGGCACCATCTCATGTGCCTGAAGGCTTACGGCGCTGCGCGGAATGAGGGAAACGTATACAACCCCGTAGGCCTCGTTGCTTTGCTTCGCAATATAATAATTTTTTTCAAGGCTTTGCAGGTTTGGCAGGGCGGTGGTGTCTTTCAGGTTGCCGGTGCCACACAAAAGAACCCCCTCGGCGTTCAGCAAAAGAATGCTTTGCCCGGGGTAGGGAAGGTAGGCACTGTAAAACGAGGTGAGGTAGTCTTTGCGAATGTTCATTACCAGCGCACCCGTGGGCTTTTGGCGGTCGGAGGTGTACAGCCGCTTGAAAAGGCTCAGCACATCGGTGGAATAAGAGGATATGGAATAGGCGTTTATTGTGCGCGGCTCCAACCACTGCTTTTCGGTGTTGGGCACACTGTCCAGCCGGTCTATCCACGCAAGGTCGCCAAAATTTTGGCTGTTTGCCACCCCCACGCTGGAGGCAAAAAAGTTTTGCTTTTCGTTGGCAAGGTAAATATATACCGAGTGCAGGTACATTTTGGAGTTCACGTTGGAATCTAAAAAGGTTTTGATGATGGAGGAGGTGTCTATTTGCTCTTTGCCGGAATACCCGTTGCTCAGCAAATCCTCCAGCCGCAGAATAACGGTGGGCGAAAAGCTGTAATTCAGGCTTTGGGCGTCGGCTTCGCTGAAAATTAATTCGGTGCTCTCGCGAATGCGGCTTACCGCCTGCTCGTTGGCGGTTGTAATGGCCTTTTGGGCCGATTTCATGGTTACATAGGCCGCCATGCTGCCCAGCAGCAGCACGGCCAGCAGCACCGGAAGGGCCACCAGTATAAAATTGCGGATAAAAAAACGCCGTTTCATAGGTTTTCCGCCTCTCCCGCGTCATCGCCCTCCAGCTCTTCATCGCCCGGCGAAACGCGCCCAAGCTTTTCGAACCGGTATTCTTTTGGGGAAAGGCCGTACAGCTTTTTGAAGGAACGGGTAAAGTTTACCGGGTTTTTGTACCCCAGTTCTTCGCTTATATCGTATATTTTGTACTGCAAATCCAAAAGCAGGCTGGCCGCCAGCTTCATTTTCTTTTTAATGGCATAATCGGTAAAGCTTTCGCCGGTTTTTTGCTTGAAATAACGGCTCACATAGGAAGAGCTCATGTACACCAGCTTTGCCGCGTCCTCCAGGCAGGCTTCGGCGGGGTGGTTTTTTACGTATTCCTTAATGGTGGCAATAATTTTGTCTTGCCCGGGCTCTTCGTCGGCACCGCCTTTTTCCTCGTCCAGTTTTTGTTTTAAGTTGCTGAAGGTTTCCACCAGTTCTTCATAATCGGTAGATTTTAAAAGGTAGTCGGTGCATTTGTACTGCAAGGCCTTTCGGGCGTATTCAAATTCTTCATAGGCGCTGAACAAAAGCAACCGGGGCTTGTGGGCAAGCTCCGCCTCAAAAAGTTCCCGCGCCAAATCTATTCCGGTCATTCCCGGCATTCGAATGTCGCTCACCACAACATCCACAGGGTTTTGCAACAGGTATTCCAGCGCTTCCCGCGCGCCGGAATACTGGGCCACCACCTGGTAGCCCAGCTTTGCCCAGGGGAAAAACTGGGCAAACCCGCTGCTTATTTCTTTTTCGTCGTCAATAATTACAATTTTGTAAGCCATGGAAAGCCCTCCAACAC
>JBKEBR010000278.1:0-9032 GCA_047973285.1 Oscillospiraceae bacterium
AAGCTGTATACCTTTGCTGCCGCCCAAAATTTGCTGGCGCCCGGCGAAACCAAGGTTTTAATGGCCTACCACGACAACCCGGAAACAACCGAGGAAACCCGGCTTCGCACCAGCCTGTGCCTTACAATTCCCGCCGGTGCCCCCATAAAGGAAAATGGCGAAATTGGCGCTATGGGCCTGTCCGGGAAATACGCCGTAGGGCATTTTGAACTTGCGCAGGCGGAATATGCCGCAGCCTGGCAATATATGTATGGTGAGTGGCTGCCCGAAAGCGGCTGCCAGCCCCGGGACGCATTTCCCTTCGAAGTGTATGTAAGCGGCCCAACCCAAAACCCCGGCGAAAAACAGCGCGTTGCTATTTATTTGCCGGTGGAACCGCTTGGCAGGTTGTGAGCCGAACAAAAGGAGGCACTGTATGGCTGAAAATAAAACCCTGAACGACTATGTGGCGGTGTATAAAAAGCTGCTGGCCGAAGGGGAGGTTTCCGTTGCCTATGAACGCCTGTGCAAATATGTGGCGGCCTTGAAGGCGCAGTTTGCCAAGCAAACGGCGGGGCAATATTTTTGTGGAAATGTGTCGCCCGGATATATGGATTTTACCTATTTTTCTTTTTTTGACGAGTTTTTGCGCGGCAAAAAGCTGCGGTTTGGCATTGTGCTGAACCACCGTGAAATGCGGTTTGAGCTTTGGCTGATGGGGCAAAACCGGCAGGAGCAGCTGCGCTATTGGGAGCTGCTGAAGGGTACCAAGTGGAACGAAGGGCGCAAAAGCATGCCCCGGTATTCTGTGTTGGAAACAGTTTTGATCGACACCCCCGATTTTAACCGCCTGCCCGCCCTTACCGCCGAAATAACCCGCCGCGCTGTGGGCGCCGCCGGGGAAATACAGGCTTTTTTGGAGAGCCTTAAATAAAGCCGAAAGGCTGAAAACAGGGGCCGCCCGGCGGGCAAAGCGCCGCATCTACCTGCAATGTAACAAAGAGCGAGAGCGCGGAATTTTCCGCTCTCTCGCTCTTTGTGGTGGGCGCTGCAAAACAGGGCCCCATAAAAAATTGCTCATTCTTCGGGCGGCAGGGGCAGGTTGGGCCTGTCCTGGTCGCCGTCGGCCTTAAACATGGTAAAATTTTCGGGCCGGTTTGTAAAATAGTAGTACTCGGTATTTTCAAACAGGGGGGGCGTAAGGTAATTCGGAAGAATGCTTTGGTCTTCGGCGGTGCGGTGGGTAAAGCCGGTTTGCGCCAAAAGCTCTGCCGAAAGCCCCGCACAGTACAGGTCAATGTATTCGGCGTTTTCGGCCTGCAAAAGCCTGTTTATGGCGCTGCCAAGGCAGGGCAAAAGCGCGGGGGGGCCAATATAATCGGCAATGCGCAGCACAAAGGTGCCAAGCACCGGCACGGTGCGGGTAACCAGCAGGCCAAAGGGGGCCGCCTGCCCCGGCAGCATGGCCCCGTACACGCTGTAGGTTTGGTGGGGGTAAGCGTAATAGCGGCGGGTTATATACCCAAAATCTTTATAGGGGTTTGCCTGCGGCGGCACAAAGCCGCTTTGCAGCAGGGCCTCTTTGGTGGGGTACGCCACAAGGGCCGCTTCGCCCTGCACGGGCAAAATTTGGCGGCGGGCCGGGCGGGCCACCCGGTATTCCGCCCGGGGGGCAAGGCGGTAAAAATGGCCCATTTGGCCGGTTGTAAAACCCAAAAATTCGTAAAAAGCCCGGGTTTTGGGGCGTATGTTGTTGCAGGCAAGGGTTTTGCAGCCCGTAAGGGCGGGCAGGGCGGCCATCAGCTCAAGGCCGCTGCCCGTGGCCTGCCTTGCGGCAACCCACAGCGAAACCCAAATGTCCGGCTGCTCATCCCCGCTTGCGGGAATATAGCCCGCTAGCGCGGCAAAGTGGCCGTTTTGCTCGGCCATTGCAAAGTTCAGCCGCCCGCCGGGCGCGTTATAGTAAAAATCAAACAATTCGGGCAGGTTTATAAGGGGGTGGCGGCTTTCCCAGTGGGTGTTCATAAAGGCAACAATGGCGGGGCGGTCGGCCGCTGTGGCAAGCCGAAAGCTGTATTCAGTGGTTTCACTGGGCAATTAAACCGCGCTCCCTCCGGTAATGGGCAGCACAACGCCGGTAATAAAGCCCGCTTCCTCGCCCAGCAAAAACTCCATGGCGGGCACTACGTCGGCGGGGGTTGCGTTGCGGCCCATGGGGTTGGCCTCGGCCGAGGCCTGCACAATCAAATCCGGCGTTTCGGCCAAAAACTTGGTTTCCATCATGGAGGGCGCCAGGCAGTTTACCGTAATGCCGCTGGCGGCATAGTCTGCCGCCAGGCTTTTGGCAAGGCCGTGCAGGGCCTGCTTTGCCATAATGTAGGCGGCGGTATTTTTGGGGGGCATGCCCAGCACATAGCTGGTAAGCATAAACAAAACCCGCCCCTTTTTCTGCTTTGCCATTTTGGGCAAAAAGCGCTTGCAAATGGCAAGGGCGGCGGCCACCTGCACCTGCATGTCCAGGCCAAAGCGCTCGCCGTCAAAATTTTTGAATTTGGTGTTCACCACCCGCAGGGCGGGCAGGTGAACAATATGGGTGGGGCAGCCGGCAATGCCCTCGGCGGCGTTTAAAAACAGCTGCAGGGCCTCGGGGTCGGCCAAATTTACGTCAAAGGTATGAATGCGCCCCTTGTATTTGGTGGCCAGGGGGCCAAGGCCGGCAAGGTCGCCGCTGCCCTGGGCCACAAATTTGTCTTCGGGGCTGCCATGCTCCAGCAGGCGCTGCAAAAGCAAAATGCCCACATCGCTGGAAGCGCCGGTGATAAAATAGGTATTGCCCATGGTGCCCTCCTTCAGGCATTCTTTGCCGGGGCAGCTTCTACCCCCGCTTTTATAAGTCCGCGGGTAACCCGCTTGCCGTGCTGGTTCACAATAACCGCCTTAACGGTAATTTCGCCAAAGGTTTGGTTTACCTCCTGCACGGTGCCGGTTACCGTAAGGGTGTCGCCAATGTACACGGGGCTTGCAAACTTGGCCTCCACACTGTGCAAAAGGCAGGTTTCCCCCGGCAGGTACACCCCCGCTAGGGTGGAAAACAGGCTGGCGCACAGCATGCCGTACACCACCCGGCCCTTGTGGCCCCGGGCCTGTGCTGTTTCTTCGCTTACATGAATGGGGGAATTGTCGCCCGTAAGGGCGAAAAACAGCCGCATTTTTTCTTCGGTAACGGTGGTGGTAAAGCTTTCGGTAAGGCCGGGCTGTATTTCCTCTAAGGCATAGCGGTTCATGGCCTTTAAACCTTCAGCCGCTGAATCAGGGCCACAAGGTCGCCCACGTTTTGCAGGCCGCGCACGTCGTTCAGATTAAACTTCAGGCCGTATTTCTTTTCAATGGCGGTCAGCAGGTTAATTTGCTCCAGGCTGTCCCAGTCCTCAATGTCGGCGGCGCTGGTGGCGGCGGTAAGCACAATGCCCTCGTCGTCAAAGTTATCGCGAAAAATCTCCTGCAGGTCGGCAAAAATTTGTTGTGTGTCCATGGGCTATGTCCTCTCTACCTCTATCACGGTATTTTTGTTGGCATACTTTGCGGGCAGGATGTACACAAACACGCGTTCCTGCTCGGTTTCTGCGGTCAAATCAAAGCCAATTGTAGCATAAAAGTCTTTAATCAACAAGTTTTTTGCCGTGGGCAGCCAGCGCCCCGTAATGGTTTTTACCCCCTGCCCGGCGCACAGCCGAACAAGCTCGTCAAACATGGCGTATTCAAAATGCCGCTTAAACACCCGGCAGCTCATAATCCACAAATCAATGTCCAAATTGGTTCCGTTTATATGGCCTATAATGGCCGCGGTAAGGCCGTTGTCGCCAAACTTGTCTACCAGGCGGCCCGCCAGGGTAATATAGGCGGGGCTTTGCATGCAGGCGGTGGTTTCGGCGGCGGTGTAGCGGCGGGTGGTGAAGTTGAACTGGTTGGTTTTGTTGATAAGCTGGGTAACCCGCTCTACCTGCTCGGGCTGAAACGGGCCGATATGGGCGGCCATGGCAAGGCTTTTCAAATAGTCTTCATAGTTGCCAAAGCTTTGCTCCACCTGCTGGCGCTCGGCGTTCTGGCGGTACATTTCCCCCCGCTTCACGTCGTCGGCCGAAAGGGTGGAAACCTCAAAATAGCCGCCCCTGTCCAGCAGCCGCACCGAGGCCTCGGGCTGGCCCACCTCGGGTATGGTTACCCCGGGCAGCTCCCGGCCCACCTGCTCGCGCTCGGCGGGGTTGTCGTCCATAAACACAAAGCTGTCGGGCAAAATATTCAGCTGGGCGGCCATTTTGGCAAGGCTTTGGCTTTTGGGCTCCCAGTTGGCTTCAAAGCACAAAAAGTCCTGCTTTTTTAAGGGGCTGTCGGCCCGCTCAAAACCGGCGGCGGCAAGGGCCTCTTCATTTTTGCTGGCAACGTTCAGCAAAATGCCGCGCTGGGCCAGCATTTTCAAATATTCCTGAAATTCAGCGTAGGCCATGCCGGTGGGGGTTTCCTTGCCAAGCTCAATGCCCTCGGGGCCAACCTCACCAATTACGCCGCCCCACAGGGTGTTGTCCAAATCCAGCACCACGCTTTTTTTGGTGCGGCCAAACAGGCTGCTTACAAGGCTTGCCAGGCTGTGGCACAAATCGGGAATATGGCCCGGGGCGCAGGCGTATTTGTAGGCATACCAGGCCTCGGTGTCGCACCATTCGTCCAGCCCGTGCAGCGCGGCAAGGTAGTTCAAATCGTGAATATAAAAGTTTTTATGCTCGGCGGCATACCGGGCCATTTGCCGGTTCAGCTCCTGCACATAGTGCACCCGGCCGCGCCCGTCAAAGCTGTCCATGTTGCCAAAGTTGCGCCACAGGGGCAGTTCAAAGTTGTTCTGCACCACCGGGCAGCCCAGCTTTTCGGCGGCCTGCCATACGGCCTTGAACAGGCCGAATTCGGCGGCCAGCTTTTCCTCTGCCTGCGCCTTGGTATCGCCGGGCAGGGGCCAGTTTTTGATGTTGCGGTTTGAGGTGTGAATGTACAAAACATCGGGGGCGAAGGCGGCAAGGCTGCCGTCGTCAAACACAACGTTTTCGTAAAACAGGGCGTAGCCGCCCTCCCAAAAGGTGGGGCGAATGCCGTTGTTCAGCAAAAAAAGCTCCAGAATATTGCGTATTTCCCCCACGGTGCTGCCGCTTACAATGGCAATTTTTTTGTCGGTAAGGCCCGCCTTTTGCGAAAGTTCTTTTTTTAAGGCGCGCTTTTTTTGCAGTATGGCGGCGCCGTCAAAGGGGTATTGCAGCATTTCCAAACAAATCACTCCTGAATAATCTTTAAAAATGGGCGGCTTTGGGGCGGCCAAACAAAACGAAGGGCCGCGCCACGCAGGCTTGTTTTACGAAGCAACCGCCGCTTTCCAGGGCTGCCAAAGGGCCGCCTTGTTGTTCACCTTAAAATGCCTGTTTTTTTCTCGTGGTTAGCGCCGCCCTACCCAAAACGCCCCGCCGCGCCCTGTGGCGGCCCGAAGCACCCGTTTGGCGGGCTGAAAAGCGAGGCTGCTGTTTTTGCGGGCGGTAGCTTTCAGGCCCTGAACCCAGTGCTATTATAGCACACTCTTTGCCCCGGCGCACCCGGCGGTTTTGCCCTGCCGAAAGGGCGGGGTGAAATATTTGCGGCGGCTTTCGCGTTTTTATTGGTAGGCCCAATATGGTTTTAAAACCGAAAGCATTTTGGAGCGGTAGAAATTTGTAATCCTTTTACTGCCGTATCTGTGTTATAATAAAAACGGTTTTACTTAAATTTTAAAATATAAAATGGCCGTAGGGCATACAAACAACAAATGAACCTCTTGAAGGAGGAGCTCTGAATAATGGCTCGGAAAAAAGAGAACCAGGATGAAAACATAAAAAAGGCCCCCGGCGCAGGCGCCGCCGAAACCGAAGAAAAAGGCAAGCCCGCCGGCGCGAAAGCCCCCGGCACAGAGCCTTCTGCCATACCGGCGGAAACGCCCGCTAAAGCGGAGCAGGGCGGTGAAGAAATTGCCGCTGCCGTTACAGCGGCTGCCGTGCCCGGCGAGAGCGGCGCGGGGGAAACCGAGGAGCTGGCGCCGCCCGCCCTGCCGGAAGAGGCAAAGGCGGCCGAAGAGCTGCCCGCCGCCGAAGCGGCCCCAAATGCCGAAGCGCCGGTGCAAGGGCAAGAGCCGGAAACCCGTGAGCTGCCCCGGGAAGAGCAGCCTGTTTTTGGCGGGCCAAGCGGGAGCGAAGCGGCGGCCCGGCCGCCGGTGGAAAAAGCTGTAAGCGGCGGCGAGCCCCTGCAAAGCGGAGAAGAAACGGGCCAGAGCGAGGCGGCAGGCGAAGAAGAGGCCGCCGAAGGCGGGAAAACTGCTTTTGCGGCTGGGCAAGAGGCCGCGGAAAGCAAAGAGGCCGTTGCCGCGGGCGGGGAAGAAGCCGCCGAGGCAGGGGAAGCTGTTTCCACAAGTGGCGAAGAAGCCGCCGCAAACGAAGAAGAAAACCCCGCAAACGGGGAAGAGGCCGCCCGGCAGCCGGGCAGCGGCGAAACCCAGGTGCTGAGGGCGGCGGGCGGCGGCAAAAAAAGGCGCAAGAAAAAAAGCGTTGCTGGCATGGTGCTGGCCGGCGTGTTTAAATTTTTGTTTGTGGTTTTTTGCCTTGGGCTTATGGCGGCCAGCGTAGCGGCGGTTAAAATAAGCGAATACATGGTAGAGGCAACCGCCAACGACGATACCATGCTGGATTTGGAGAGCGTGAAGCTGAACCAGACAAGCTTTTTCTATGCCCTTAACCCCGATAATCCCAATGCCGAAGCCGAGGACGACTGGCAGGTTTACCAGGAGCTTGTGGGCCCCGAGCACCGCATTTGGGTTTCGGGAGAGCAAATTCCAGAGGACTTGAAGAACGCCGTTATCGCCATTGAAGACCGGGATTTTTACAACCACAACGGCGTTTCCATTCCCCGCACCATTTATGCAACCCTCAACGAATTTTTAAACCTTTCCGATACCTCCTTCGGCGCCTCCACCATAGAGCAGCAGCTGGTTAAGAACCTCACCGGCGAAAAGGAGAGCGAGGGGCAAAGCGGCTACGAGCGCAAAATGCGTGAAATGTTCCGCGCCTGGGGGCTGGACAAACGCTACAGCAAGGCCATGATTATGGAGGCCTACCTCAACACCATTTCCCTTTCGGGCAAAATTGCAGGTGTGCAGGCGGGCGCCAACGAATATTTTGGCAAGGACGTAAGCGAACTGAACCTGCAGGAGTGCGCCATGATAGCGGGCATTACCCGTGCCCCCGGCGCCTACAACCCCTATACAAACCCCGAAAACTGCCTCAACCGCCGCAATTCGGTGCTGGAGCAGATGCTGGCCACCGGCAAAATTACCCAGCAGCAGTACGACGAGGCGGTGGTAACCCCCCTTGGGCTGATTGAAAAGAGCCAAAGCGAAACCAGCGTATACGGCCAGGTGTACAGCTATTTTTCCGACCAGGTGTTTGAGGACGTTGTGAAAGACCTGATGGAAAAATACAGCTGGAACAAGGAAACCGCCGTAAGCTATATGTTTACCGGCGGGCTTAAGGTGTACACCACGGTAGATTTGAACATACAGTCCACCATGGAGGATATGTATTACAATGGGTATAAAGATGACGGGTTCTTTACCTTGCGTAAAGACTCCCGCACCGGCAAGCTGTATAAAGATGTGCTGACCGTAAAGGAAACCGCCGAGGACGGCACCGTAACAGAGGTGCTGCCCCAGTCGGCCGCGGTGGTAATTGATTACACCGGCGCCTTGCGCGGCGTGGTGGGCGGCATAGGCGAAAAAACCGAAAGCCGGGTGCTCAACAGGGCCACCCAGTCCACCCGGCAGGTGGGCTCTACCATGAAGCCCATTGGCGCCTACGCCCTTGCCATTGAAAACGGCTTGATTGATTACTCCTCCATGATTGTGGATTCGGGCGTAAGCTACAAGGGCGGCAGCGGCTCGGTAAACCCCGAAACCGGCGAGCCCAATTACAACTGGCCCCGCAACGCCACCGGCAGCTACCGCAACGTGCCCATGGCGGTGGTGTCGGCCATTGCCGAATCCACCAATACCATTGCGGTAAAAGTGGGCATGCGGGTGGGCGTAGAGGAAATGTTCGACTTTTTGCAGAACACCCTGCAAATTTCTTCGCTGGTAAGCGAGGGGGCGGTAAACGACAAAGACTTTGCCCCCCTTGTGCTGGGCAGCCTTACAAACGGCATTACCACCTATGAGCTGGCCGGCGCCTACATGATGTTTGGCAACGGCGGCAAGTTTTACAGCCTGCACAGCTACAGCCACGTAACCGACGCCAGCGGCAACGAAATTCTTCGCACCAAGCAAACGGCGGTGCAGGCCATCAGCGAAGAAACCGCCTATGTAATGAACCGGCTGTTGTACACCGTAATCAACGGGGCGCCGGGGGTATCGGCAACAGCGGCGGGCTTTGGGCTGGAAAACACAACGGCCGTTGCCAAAACCGGTACCACCACAGACAACAACGACCGCTGGTTTGTGGGGCTTACCCCGTATTATGTGTCGGCGGTTTGGTGGGGCTACGACAAGGGCTTTGATGACGCCCACACCCTCAACTGGGGCGTGGGCCGGGCCAACATTCCGCCCAATGTGTGGAAAACCCTTATGGACGACATTCACCAGGACCTGCCCCAAATAGATTTCCCCGAAAAGCCCTCGGGCGTGAAGGTGGCCGCCTTCTGCAATGAAACCGGCCAGCTTGCGGGGCCCAACTGCCCCAGCACCACCACGGGGTACTATACCTCGCTTCGCGTGCCCGACACCTGCACGCTGCATGGCGGCTAACAGCAAGCGTACAAGGCTGCCTGCGCCGGTGCTGCGCGGCCCACTTTTTGGGGCCGCGCAGCACCGCACCGCTGGGCCTTTTTTGTTGCCGTACTTTATGCGGGGCACTGTATAAAAGTTCATATTTATAAGGTATTATGATGAGTATTTTTGTCTGTGCGGCTGCGGCTGCCCGCCGGCCCTGTGCGCGGTCCAT
>JBKEBR010000279.1:0-2239 GCA_047973285.1 Oscillospiraceae bacterium
AGGGCAGGGTGAAGTACTGCCACGCCCCGCGCCGCTGCACCGGCGTATTTTTTTAAAATGCGGCGTGGGCTGTAATGGCGGCGGCATTTGGCGGCTGGGGGTGGGTTTGTTTAGATTAGTATAGAATGTTCTAAGGTTTTGGTCAAGTAGGAGGGGGGGCTAGATGGCGTTTTGACGGGGCGTTGCCGGAAACAGTGGCGGTCTGTGGGGTATCATTAGCACTCAGCTGCTTTGGCGCTGCCGCTGCCCCGTGCAAACGGCGCCGCGAAAGGGGAGAGCTGAATTGAAAAAAATTGTGCTGGCGGGCTGGGTGCTCAAAACCCTGAAAATTACGCTGGGCGCCCTGATTGCCATTGTAATTGCCTATTACGGCGGCCTGCAAAATTACCTTTCGGCGGGCATTGTAACCATTTTAACCCTGCAGGAAACCAAGCGCGAAACCCTTGCCATGGGGGCAAAGCGCCTTGCCGCCTTTGCGGTGTCTATTCTGGTGGGGGCCGCCAGTTTTTTTGTGCTGGGCTTTCACATTGCGGCCTTTGGGGCTTACCTGCTGGTGTTTACCCTGCTGTGCCTTGCCTTTAACCAGCAGCAGAACATTGCGGTGTGCGCCGTGCTGGTGGGGCACTTTTTGGCGGCCAAATCCATAGCGCCCACCCTTGTGGCAAACCAGCTGCTGGTTATGCTGGTGGGGGTGGCCGTGGCGGTGGCGGTAAACCTGTTTGTGCCCCGGCAAATGGGGCGGGTGCAGCAGCGGCAAAGCCAAATTGACGGCTTGTTTCGCAAAACGCTGCTGGCTCTGGCGGCCAGCCTTGCCGGGGAAGCCGCCAGCAGCGAGGCACAGGCCCGTGCCGCCGAGGCAAAGGCGGTGCTGGGGCAGGCCATTCCGCTGGCGCGGGCCATGGTAAACAATTCCCTGTTTTCCAGCCCTACCTACTACTGGCAGTACCTTGCCCTGCGGGAAAACCAGCTGGCTTTGGTGCAGCAGGCCCTTGCCTACACCCAAACGGTGAATATCGCCGCCCGCGAAGCGGGGGTGCTGGCAGAATTTGTGCGGCAGATAAGCCGGGAATTTCACGAGTGCAACGACGTTTCAGCTTTGTTGCAGCGCCAGCAGGCTTTGCGGGCCGCCTTTGCCGAAAGCCCGCTGCCGCAAACCCGGGCAGAGTTTGAAAACAGGGCGGTGCTGTTTCGCCTTTTGGGCGATTTGGAAACCCTTTTGCTGCTGAAAAAGAATTTTATAGACTCGTTAAGCCCCGAGCAGGTGCGCCAATTTGCGGGCAACTGCCGTTTGCCGCAGGAATAATTCGGAAAAAAGGAGCTTGCCATGAACCAGGCCAAACCCATGAAGACTACTTGAAACGGGCCATCGAAATTTCCAAAGCCGCCCGCGAAAGCGGCAATACCCCCTTCGGTGCGCTGCTGGCGGGCCCCGGCGGGGAAATTTTGCTGGAGCAGGGCAATGTGGAAATAACCCAAAAGCGCTGCACCGGCCATGCCGAAACCGCCCTGGCCGAGCGCGCCTCGCAGCTGTACGCCAAAGAATTTTTGTGGGGCTGCACCCTGTACACCACCGCCGAGCCCTGCTGCATGTGCGCCGGGGCCATTTACTGGGGCAACATTGGCCGGGTGGTGTACGCCATGGAGGAAACCGCCCTGCTGGCGCTTACCGGGGCAAACAGCCAAAACCCCACCTTTCGCCTGCCCTGCCGCGAGGTATTTGGCCGGGGGCAAAAGCCCATTGAGGTGCTGGGGCCTTTTCCCGCTTTAGAGGGTTTGGCGGCCGAGGTGCACCGGGGCTACTGGAAATAGCAGGCAAGGCCAAAGCTTGCCGAAAGGGCCGGTGCCCAGCGCCCGTGCCAACGGTGGCCGGTGGGCGGCCTGCCGCCTTTTGTGGCGTGTTGTACGTGCCCGCCACTTTTTAGTGCGCCCGGCAAATTCACCTTGCCGGGCAAATTTACATAAGGCCCCTGTAAAAAACTGCGGCCCCGCCGGGCAGACCGGGTATAGCCAAAACCATGCGGAAAGCGGTGCCAGTGCCCGCCGCAAAAGCGCCGGTGTACAGCATCTGCGTATACTGTTTGCTAAAAACCCCGCTTAAAGTTTTGGCGTACAGCTTTGCCAAAGGGGCTGCTTTGGCGGCCTGCCGCCTTTTGCGGTGTGCTATACGTGCCCGCCACTTTTTTAAAGTGCCCCCCGCCCAAACACGCAGGCGGCGGTGCGGCCCAGCGCCCGCCTGTGC
>JBKEBR010000280.1:0-26964 GCA_047973285.1 Oscillospiraceae bacterium
AAAACGGCGAGGGCACCATAGACGGCTCCTGCAACTGGGGGGCCATCGCCTCCTTTTCGGTATGGCTGCAGCATTGCAGGCAGGTAAACAGCGGGCAGCAGCCGCAGCGGGTGGCCTCCAGCACTTATTTTGTGCAAAGCCCCGCGCAGGGCGCGCTGGTGGGCATGGTAGACATTCGCCACAGCCTGAACAAGGCGCAGTACCCCTACGGGCACATTGGCTACTCGGTGGTGCCAAGCCAGCGCGGCAGGGGGCTTGCCACCCAAATTCTGGCGTTTGCCCTGGCCCGCGCCGGCGAGCTGGGCATTCAAAGCCCGCTGCTGTGCTGCTACGAACACAACCTTGCCTCCCGCAGGGTAATAGAAAAAAACGGCCTTCGCCAGGTGGGCCGCTATGCCGAAAAAAGCACCGGCAGAATGGTGCTTATGTACACCCAAAGCTAAGCCTTACCCCCGAAAAAAGGGGAGCGCAAAATTTTTATTTGGTTGCCATCAGGGCCTTCTGTAACCGGCCCCGAAGATATATAGTTGCTGCGAACGCAGAAAGGGAGTTAAGAAAATGATTAAAAAGTATTATGACAAAGACTGTAACCTTGGCATGCTGGACGGAAAAACAGTGTCCATTATAGGCTTTGGCAGCCAGGGCCATGCCCATGCCCAAAACCTGCACGAAAGCGGCGTTAAGGTGGTGGTGGGCCTGCGCGGCACCTCTGCCAGCAAAGCCAAAGCCGAGGCCGCCGGCCTTACCGTACTGGAGCCCGCCGAGGCCGCAAAAGCGGGCGACCTTGTCATGATGCTGGTGCCCGACGAGCTTGCCCCTTCTATTTATAAAGAGGATGTGGCGCCGAACCTGGCAGAGGGCAATGTGCTGCTGTTTGCCCATGGCTTCAACATTCACTTCAACCAAATTGTGGCCCCCAAAAATGTAGACGTTATTATGGTGGCCCCCAAGGGCCCCGGCCACACGGTGCGCAGCCAGTATGTAGAGGGCGCGGGCGTGCCCAGCCTGATTGCCATTCACCAAAACGCCAGCGGCAAAGCGCGCGAATTTGCCCTTGCCTATGCGGCGGGCATTGGCGCAGGCCGTGCCGGTATTCTGGAAACCAGCTTTAAGGAAGAAACCGAAACCGACCTGTTCGGTGAGCAGGCCGTGCTGTGCGGCGGCGTAACCGAGCTGATGAAGGCCGGGTTTGAAACCCTGGTAGAGGCCGGGTACGAGCCGGAGATGGCGTATTTTGAGTGCATTCATGAAATGAAGCTGATTGTAGACCTTATCAACCAGGGTGGCTTCGACTACATGCGTTATTCTATCAGCAACACGGCCGAATACGGCGACTACCGCACCGGCGAGCGCCTGATTACCAGCGAAACCCGCAAGGAAATGAAAAAGGTGCTCACCGAAATTCAAGACGGCACCTTTGCAAGCGAATTCATTCAGGAGTTTGGCGCGGGCGGCAAGGCCCACTTTTTGGCCAAACGCCGTATGGAAGCCGACCAGCAGCTGGAAACCGTGGGCAAAGACCTGCGCAGCATGATGAGCTGGCTGAAAGACAAAAAGTAAACAAAACAGCAACATAAACAGCGGCGTGGCCCCTGCCGCGCCGCTGTTTACATACAGTAAGGTGGGAGACAAATGAAAGAACGCAGCGCCAATGTGATGCAGGGCGTAGAGCGCGCCCCCAACCGCTCGTTGTTTTACGGCATGGGCTATACCAAGGAGGAGCTGGAGCGCCCCCTTATTGGGGTGATCAGCGCCTTTTCCGAGGTGGTGCCCGGCCATATTCATCTCGATAAGCTGTCTGAGGCCGTGAAGGCCGGGGTAAGAATGGCGGGGGGCACCCCCATTCTGGTGCCCTCCATTGGCGTGTGCGACGGCATTGCCATGGGGCACATCGGCATGAAATATTCTTTGCCCAGCCGCGAGCTGATTGCCGACAGCGTGGAAACCATGGCCATGGCCCACGGCTTTGACGGCATGGTGCTGGTGCCCAACTGCGACAAAATTGTGCCCGGAATGATTATGGGCGCGGCCCGCATCAATATTCCGGCCATTGTAATCAGCGGCGGGCCCATGCTGGCGGGCGATGTTGCCGGGGATGAGGTAAGCCTTTCCAAAATATTCGAGGCGGTGGGCGCGCGCAAAGCGGGCCTTATTGGCGACGATGAGCTTACGGAATATGAGGAAAACTGCTGCCCCGGCTGCGGCAGCTGCAGCGGCATGTACACCGCCAACAGCATGAACTGCCTGTCGGAGGCGCTGGGCGTGGCCCTGCCGGGCAACGGCACGGTGCCCGCCGTTATGGCAAAGCGGGTGCGGCTGGCAAAGCAGGCGGGCATGCAAATTATGCAGCTGGTGGAAAACAACGTACGGTTCCGCGATATTCTTACCGAAAAGGCCATTCAAAACGCCATGGCCTGCGATATGGCCCTTGGCTGCAGCACCAACAGTGTGCTGCATTTGCTGGCCATTGCCCACGAGGCAAAGGTTTCCCTTACGCTGAAGGACATCAATGCCTTAAGCGCCAAAATTCCGAACCTTTGCCATTTGGCGCCGGCAGGCCCCGCCCATATTCAAGATTTGAACGCCGCGGGCGGCATTCCCGCGGTAATGGCAGAGCTTGCCAAGGCGGGCAAAATAGACACCGGCCTGCCCACCTGCACCGGCAAAACCGTGGCGGAAAACATTGCCGGGGCAGTGAACCGCAACCCGGCGGTTATTCGCCCCATTGAAAACCCTTATTCTGAAACCGGGGGCATTGCGGTGCTGTGGGGCAACATTGCCCAAAACGGCGCGGTGGTTAAAAAAAGCGCCGTGGCCGATGAGATGCTGATGCACAGCGGGCCCGCCCGCGTGTTCAACAGTGAAGACGACGCCATTGCCGCCATTTACGGCAGGCAAATTAACCCCGGCGATGTGGTGGTAATTCGGTATGAAGGGCCCAAGGGCGGCCCCGGCATGCGCGAAATGCTGAACCCCACCTCGGCCCTGGCCGGTATGAAGTTGGACAAGTCGGTGGCGCTTATCACCGACGGGCGCTTCAGCGGCGCCTCCCGCGGCGCCTCCATTGGGCACGTAAGCCCCGAGGCCGCCGTGGGCGGGGCCATTGGCCTGGTACAGGAGGGGGATGTGGTTGAAATTGACATTCTTGCCGGCGAGCTGAACGTGCGGGTGAGCGAGGAAGAGCTTGCCGCCCGCCGCGCTGTACAGCCTGCCTTTACCCCCCCCATACAAGAGGGCTGGCTGAACCGCTATTCCCGCTTTGTGGCAGGCGCCGACAAGGGAGCCGTGCTGGAATAAGCGGGGCAGGCCGTGCTGTTAAAACCCAATATTACAAAGGCAGGCCCGGTTTTTCGGGCCTGCCTTTGTGTTGAAGCGAGATTTTAAAACAAGAAAGCTTTGCATACAATGCCGCCGGGGGCAGGCGGGTGTAAGCGGCTGCCTGAAGGATAAATGAAACCGCCCGCCGCCGATGGCGCACACAAAAAGCGTGAAAAAAAGAGGTGGCTTTGGGAGGGCCAATGGGGCATACTGCCCGCGCCGGGGCCGCCCTAGCCCTGCCGCCCATGCTCCCGGTAATAATTTTCCAAGAACGCCTCGTCCTCTGCCTCCAGGTCCCGCACGCCGGCCAAAGACTCTAAATGGTGGGTGAACTCGTGCAGCAAAACCTCCCGCAGGGTGGCTTTTTGCTGTGCTTCGGTTTGCCCGCGGGCAACCTTGGCAAACGAGCCGTAGTAAATGCAAATATAGCGGCCAAGGCCGTAGGGGTCGTAAAAATAGGTGCCCAGTGTATACAAATCTCCGCTAAGGCTGTGGGGCGAGGGCACGGTCTCCGGCTGCAGCAGAACGCCCCCGTTCAGGCGGGCGTAAACCTCCTGCGGCAGGGTTTGCGCCACCCCGTTCAAATATTCCAGTGCCTCGTCGTAGGTTAAAAGGCGGTTTTCGTTTTCCATTTGGTGTACCTGCCATAAAATGTTTGTGTGGTGGCGGTGCGGGCGCCGCTGTGAAAAAAGCCATTCACCGGGGCAGGGCAACCACTCTGCCGTTATTATACCCCGAAAAACAAACCTGCCCGGCAAATGCCGCCAAGCAATGTGCGGGGCTGTACAGGGGCGGGGGTATTTTGTGCCGCGGCGGGGCCGCAAAAAAAGCCACCGCTGTGAAAGCTTTGGGTAAAATAACGCGGCCACCGGTTGACAAAAGGGGCAAACCCCTGTAAAATTTTAAATGAAAAGAATAAATTTCCTCGGTAGGTGAGGCTACCACAGGGATACGGGTTGCTGCCGCGCAGCAGTGGAGACACTGCCAGTTGGTTAACATTCTGCGTCGAATACAAGGCGTAGAATAACGCAATTACATTGCCCTGCGAAGCCAAAGCTTGAACGGTGGTGGGTATTTTGTCGTTGGCAAAGGTGTTGGTTGCTTTGCCTTCGGTATTGCTTGTAGTGCCATCGCAGCTTTGCGGTGGCTTTTTTTGTGGAAAATATTCTTTCCCCCGCCGTTTGCGGCGGGGTTTGCCCATTGGCAATGGTACCCATATACCAAAGGAGGTGGCGAAATGAGCTCTGCCCAACCAGGTGGGGAGGTTCCCGAACACAGTAGCAGTACCTTTATGGCGGGCGGCAGGCCCTTTGCCACAAAGGCAGGCGGCCGCGCCGTGTAAAAAAAGCGCAGCGCCGGGCCGGTGCCACTGTTTTGGAACTGCCACCTTGCTTTAGCGGGCGGCTTGCAAGCAAGCTGCCAAAAAAGAAGGAGGTATACAATGAAAAATAAAACCAATGCGGCCCTGCGCGCCGCCATGGAAGCCAACGCTAAGGAAAGGCTGGTTTCGGCGGCCTGCTGCAAGGCCGACGAACTGCTTACAAAGTATGAAGTTACCCCGGCGGGGCTGAACGCCGAAGCGGTAGAGGGGCTGCGCGAAGCCTACGGGGAAAACAAAATAAGCCGCCAAAAGGGCCAAAATACCCTGGTGCGGCTGCTGCGCGCCTTTATAGACCCATTTTCCATGGTGCTGTTTGTTTTGGCGGGCATTACCCTTTTTACCGATGTAATTATGGCCCCCGCAGGCCAAAAAGACCCCTGGGCCGTTATTATTGTGCTGGTAATGGTGCTGATAAGCGGCACCCTGCAGTTTGTGCAGGAAAGCCGCAGCGGCAAGGCCGCCGAAAAGCTGGGCGAAATGGTGGAAACCACCATAGCCGTGCGCCGGGGCGGCCGGGAAAGCGAATTGCCCATAGACGAAATTGTGGCGGGCGATATTGTGCTGCTGGCGGCGGGGGACATGGTGCCGGCCGATTTGCGCATTCTGCAAGCCAAAGATTTGTTTGTGAGCCAAAGCTCGCTGACCGGTGAAAGCGAGCCGGTGGAAAAATTTGCCGATGCCGCACCGCAGGGCAAAAACCCGCTGGAAATGAACAACCTTGCCTTTATGGGCAGCAACGTGGTAAGCGGCAGCGCCGCCGCCCTTGTGGTGAATGTGGGCGATTCCACCATTTTTGGCTCTATTGCCCA
The DNA here is from genome assembly GCA_047973285.1 of Oscillospiraceae bacterium. Classification (GTDB taxonomy): domain Bacteria; phylum Bacillota; class Clostridia; order Oscillospirales; family Ruminococcaceae; genus JAAYCI01. The sequence continues at coordinate 5,509 of JBKEBR010000280.1, forward strand.
CCAGCTCACCGAAAAAAAGCCCCTCACCAGCTTTGAAAAGGGCATTCATTCGGTAAGCTGGGTGCTCATTCGCTTTATGCTTATTATGGCGCCGGTGGTGTTTGTGCTCAGCGGCTGGCATTCCGGCAACTGGCTGCAGGCCTTTTTGTTTGCCCTTTCGGTGGCGGTGGGCCTAACCCCCGCCATGCTGCCCACCATTGTTTCGGCCAACCTTGCCAAGGGGGCCGTGGCGCTAAGCCGCCAAAAGGTAATTGTAAAAGACCTGAACTCCATTCAAAATTTTGGCGCCATGGATATTTTGTGCACCGATAAAACCGGCACCATTACCCAGGACAAGGTGGTGCTGATGTACTCGCTGGACGTGCACGGCAACCAGGATGAACGGGTGCTGCGCCATGCCTTTTTGAACAGCTATTACCAAACCGGCCTTAAAAACCTAATGGATGTGGCGGTGCTGAACTATGCCGCCGAGCACAAGGACGACACCGAGTGGCGGGAATACAGCAAGGTGGATGAAATTCCCTTCGATTTTTCCCGCCGCCGCATGAGCGTGGTGGTGGCCGACAAAACCGGCAAAACCCAGCTGATTACCAAGGGCGCCATTGAGGAAATGCTGCAGGTGTGCAGCTATGCCGAATACCAGAACAAAATAGAACCCCTTACTCAAGAGCTGCGGGAGGAAATTTTGGGAATGGTGAAGGGCTACAACAACGACGGCCTGCGGGTGCTGGGCATTGCCCAGAAAACCAACCCCTCGCCCGCAGGGGCCTTTTCGGTGGCCGACGAAAGCGACATGGTGCTGATTGGTTACCTCTCTTTTTTAGACCCGCCCAAAGAAAGCACCGCCGAGGCCATTCGGGCCCTGCATGAATACGGCGTGGGTGTAAAAATTTTAACCGGAGACAACGACGCCGTTACCCGCGCGGTTTGCCACAAGGTGGGCCTTGGCGTGGAAAAAATGCTGCTGGGGGCCGACATTGCGGCCATGACCGAACAGGAGCTGGACGCGCAGGTGGAACAGGTAGAGGTGTTTGCCAAACTTTCGCCCCAGCAAAAGGTGCAGGTGGTGGCGGCGCTGCGGCGCAAGGGCCACACGGTGGGTTTTATGGGCGACGGCATTAACGACGCGGCCGCCATGCGCCAGGCAGACGTGGGCATTTCGGTGGACACGGCGGTGGATATTGCCAAGGAATCGGCCAATATTATTCTGCTGGAAAAAGACCTTATGGTGCTGGAGCAGGGGGTGGTAGAGGGCCGCAAAACCTATGCCAACATCATCAAATACATTAAAATGACGGTGAGCAGCAACTTTGGCAACATGTTTTCGGTGCTGGCGGCCAGCGCCTTTCTGCCGTTTTTGCCCATGCTGCCCATTCAGCTTTTGGTGCTGAACCTTATTTACGACATCAGCTGCATTGCCATTCCGTGGGACAATGTAGACCCCGAATTTCTGCGCGTGCCCCGCAAGTGGGAGGCAAGCTCCCTCAGCCGTTTCATGGTGTGGCTGGGGCCCACCAGCTCGGTGTTCGACATTCTCACCTATCTTATTCTGTATTTCATTCTTTGCCCAGCGCTGGCCGGGGGCAGCTACCAAACCCTCTCCGCCTCGGGGCAGGCCTTGTTTGTGTCGCTGTTCCACACCGGCTGGTTTGTGGAATCGCTCTGGACGCAAACCCTGGTTATCCACATGATTCGCACCCCCAAAATTCCTTTCATTCAAAGCAGGGCTTCCAAACAGCTGGCCCTGTTTACCACCGGCGGCATTTTAGTGGGCAGCCTTATTCCCTACACCTCGCTTGGCAAGGTGCTGGACATGAGCCCCCTGCCCGCCGTGTACTACCCCATTTTGCTGGGCACCATTTTTGCCTATATACTGCTGGTAACGGTAGTGAAAAAGCTGTATGTAAAAAAATATAAGGAACTGCTGTAGCCGCAAAAGGCGCCGCGGCAAAGCGGGCGGCGGGCTTTTTGCAGCCCTCCATTTGCCCAGGGTGAAACAGGCGGGGGCAGGTTGTTTTTTGGCCTGCCCAATGGTACTATAAAAGAAACAGGGGCCGCGCCCCTGCAAGGCCGGGGTGTGCGGCGCGGCGGGGGCTTGCCCGGCGGCCCTCCATTTAAAAAGCCCGGCCCAAACGGCAGAATTATGCAGAAAAGAGGAACACGCATGGAAAAACAGGCAGGCAGGCGCAACACCATTTTTTTTGGGCTTGGAACCGTAGGGCGGGACGCCTTTTACACAATGGTAAGCATGTACCTGATGACCTACCTTACCGAAGTGCTGAACCTGCCGAACCATGTTATGTGGTGGATGACCGGCGTGTTTACGGTGCTGCGGGTGTTCGATGCCATCAACGACCCCTTTATGGGCACCATTGTAGACAACACCAAAACCCGCTGGAGCAAGTTTAAGCCCTGGATTGCCATTGGCGGCGTGGTGGGGGCCGTGCTGATGGTGCTGCTGTTTAGCGATTTGGGCCTTAGCGGTGTGCCCTATGTAATTGTGTTTTCTGTGTGCTATGTTGGGTGGGACGTTTTCTACGGCCTGAACGACATTGCCTATTGGTCTATGATGCCCTCGCTCACCACCAGCCAGAAGGAACGGGAAAAAATAGGCTCGTTTGCCAAAATATGCGCCAGCGTTGGCATGTTTGCGGTGGTGGTGGCCATTTTGCCCATTACCAACGCCATGGCCGACGCCCTGTATAAAGCCAGCCTTACGCCGCAGCAGGTGGAGGCCTTGGGGGCGGGGTATGCCGTGCCCTCCCGGTTTTTGGAAAAAAGCTGGTGGATTTTGGCCATTTCCATCTCGGTGCTGATGCTGCTGTTTCTGCTTTTCCCTCTGTTTGGCGTAAAAGAACACCAGGAGTATTATAAGGAAGAGGAAAAAACCAGCCTGCGGGATATGCTGAAGGTTCTTTTTAAAAACGACCAGCTGCTTTGGGTGGCCGTTTCCATGTCGCTGTTTATGATAGGGTATACCACCACCACATCGTTTGGGGTGTATTTCTTTAAATATGCCTATGGCGACGAAAATATGTATTCCATTTTTGCCATTGTGCTGGCGGTTTCGCAGCTCAGCGCCATGGCGCTGTTCCCGCTGTTTTGCAAGCTGTTCAAGCGCAGGCAGCTGTACACCGTGGCAACCGCCCTTGTGGTGGCGGGCTACCTGCTGTTCTTCTTCTCGCCCATGAACATGCTGCCCATTGGCGCCGCCGGTATTCTGCTGTTTGTGGGGCAGTCTTTCATTACCCTTTTAATGCTGATGTTCCTTTCCGACACCATCGAGTACGGCCAGTGGAAAATGGGCAAGCGCAACGAAAGCATTACCTTTTCGGTGCAGCCGCTCATCAACAAGCTGGGGGGCGCCATTGCCAGCGGGGTTGTGGGCGCCACGGTTATTGTGGCGGGCATCAACGAAGCTTCTTCGGCGGCCGATGTAACGGCGGGGGGCATTTTAACCCTCAAGGTTTCCATGCTGGTGCTGCCGCTGGTGGTTATTGTGGCGGGCTACATTATTAATATACGCAAGTTTAAAATAGACGAGGCGTTCCACACAAAAATTATGGAAGATTTGAAGGCCCGCGGCGACATTGCCGAGCAGGCGGGCGAATAAACAACAAAGCAAACGGCCAGTAAAAAGCAAAGGCGCGCCCGGCCGGGCGCGCCTTTGCTTTTTACCCGGAATTTTCGCACACAAAAAAGGCGGGCAGCTGCCGGTGGGCAGCGGCGGCCTGCAGCTGGGGCAGGTTGGCCCGCAGGGCCTTTTGCAGGTAGGCCTGCAATTCCGGCGCTTTTATGGCAAGGGCGCCGCACAGCCGCGCGCCGCCCTTTTGCAAAAAGGCGGCCACCGGCACGCCGCACCGCAGCAGCCTTTCATTCAGCGCGGCAAGCGCCGCCTTGTTTGGCAGCAGCCCGGCGGGTGGCTGGCCGCTCAGTGTGCACCCAAGGGCGCACAGCAAAACGGTTTCAAAAATGTTTATGGGCAGCTCGCTGTACAGGGGCTGGCGGCTCAGCAAAGCCCTGTGCACCGGGCCGGGGGCAAACAGGCAAACAAAACGGTTTTCCAGCAGCAGGGCCCAAACATACTCCTGCATGTATTCTACCCCGGTAAAGCCGTTTGAAAAAACACAAAGGGGGTAGTCGAGGTCGGCGGGGGTTTCCTGCGGGGCAAAGGCTATGGAGTACCCGCTGAAAAAGGCCCCAATGCCCTTGAACAGGCTGTAGTTGTAGGGCTTGTTCGGGGTGGTAATTTTGGCGGCGCGGGCCGCCTGCCACAGGTGGCGGGCCGTTTGCACCCCGGCTTGCAATTGCGCCTGGCCCTGCCGGTACAGCTGCTCTGGCGGGGCGCTGCTGAAAAGGGAAATGGCCTTGGCGGGGGGCAGCGGCTTTAAGCCGTAGCCAATGCTGTACAGCAGGGCATGCAAAAGGTTTTGGGCGGTTTCTACCGGCACAGAGCTGCTTTCCTGCTGTGTAAACCGGGCAAGGTACTGCTGAAAAAAGGCGAACATCTGCCGGTTTATTCGGGCCTGGTCGTGGGCGGTAAGCAGGCCTTGCTGTGCGGCGTATTCAAGCAGCCGGCCGGGGTATTCGGCGGCGCCGCAGCCGGCGGCAAAAGGCAGGCCCGCCGGTGCGGGCAGGGTGTCATTCCTCATACCGCTCCTCTTCCTCTTCTGTTTCGGCTTCATCGGCAAAGCCGCCGCACCGCAAACGGCGGGCCAGCTTTTCCAGCTCCCGCCCGGCCAGCAGCTCCAAAGAGCCCTGGCAGGGCCCGTTGAAAGCACCGGCCATGGCGGCCAGCAGTTCATCGTCGCTTATTCTGTTTTGGGTTTGGTTTTTAAAATGGTAAAAAATATCCTTCAAGGCGGCCAGGGTGTCGGCATAATAGGCCGGGGCTATAAAAGGGGAGTCGCAAAAGGCTGCAATAAACTTTTGCAGAAGGCCGGTTCCAAAATCTACCCGGTGGGTGGCCTGCAATGTTTGCTGCCGGGCCTCGGCAAGCATGTGCGCCTGGCCGGGGGTAAGCGCCTGCCCAAACCGGGCTGAAATGCGGTTGTACTGCAAAATTTCCTCCGCGGTTGTTTGCAGCCCAGCGGGCGAAAAGAACAGGGCGGGAAAATCCATGGTAAAACCCCTTTCAAAAAACTGTTGACACAGCAATAAAGATGTGGTATGGTACAAATGGGTTTTTATAATATTTATTATAAAAATCTCCATCAAAACAGTTTATCATACCCTGTTGTTTTATACAAGGGGGTTATGTTTTACACAACAAAATACAAAACCCGCAAACAGGAGCTGGCCTGTTGCAGGTTTTGTATTTTTATTTTGCGCATTTTTACCGTGCGGGCTCTATTCGCCCCCGGGCACAAGGGTAATTTCGCCCGCCAGGCTGGTTTTAAACAGGGCTTTTACACCGGCGGGGCTTTCGGTGTTGGCCAGCGCCCACATAAGCTTGGTAACCGCGGCTTCGCTGGTCATATCGCGCCCCTCAATTACGCCCGCCGAAAGGGCCTGGCGCCCCACCTCATACAGGGTAAAGTCGCTGGGCTCGTATAGGCACTGGCTTACCACCACCACGCTGGTGCCCGCCTCAATAATGCTGTGCAGCTCTTGTACAAGGTTGCGGCGCAGCACATGCAGGCCCCCCGCGCCAAAGGCCTCTATTACAAGGCCCTTGTACCCAAGGGCGGCCAGCCCCCGCAGGGCGGCGGGTGCGGTGCCGGGAATAAGTTTTAATAAAAAAACCTCGGCGCACACAGCCGGGCGGTAGCGGTACTCCCCCCGGGCGGGCGCTTTGCCGGCAAACACAAGGCCGCGGGCATCCTCGGTGGCAACGGGGGCAAGGTTAATGCTTTCAAAGGCGTTAAAGCTGCGGGTGCGGGCTTTTACCGCCCGGGTGCCCAGCAGCACCTTGCGGTTAAAGGCAACATAAATGCCGCCCCGCCCGCTGCAGGCCATGGCAAAGGCGGTGCGCAGGTTGTCCAGCGCGTCGCTTAATGGGTGGCCGAAGGGCAGCTGCGAGCCGGTGAGCACCACCGGAATGCGTATTCCCTGCAGCATATAAGAAAGCACCGCGGCCGTATAGGCAAGGGTGTCGGTGCCGTGGGTGATGACAATGCCGCTGTACAGGTTGCGGCTCGCGTCAATTTCGGCGGCAATTTGCTGCCATTCTTCGGGCTGAATGTTGCTGGAATCAAGCCGGAACATTTCTTTTACGGCAACGGTGCAGCCAAAGCTGCTGCCTGCTATATGGGCAATGTCCGGCCCGGCGGCGGGCGCAAGGCCGTTTTCACCCGCAATGCTGGCAATGGTGCCGCCGGTGGTTAAAAAAAGAATGTGCCGGGTACTCATGGGCTCCTCCGAAAAATACAAAATAAAAGCAAGCCGGTGGCTTATTCAGCCATTATACTATTTTTTGCCCGAAAGGTCAGTGGTTTGTGTGGGTTTTTATGGCACAAAGGGGTAAAACCGGCGGAAATACCCCGCAGAAAGGCCATGCAAAGCCTTTTTAAGAAAAAAATATTTTTAATTTGGCACCAGGGTTTGTTGACCCATAATTATAGAAAGTTTATAATGTTAAACGCGTAACAAATTACAGAGCCGTTTTGCAGCAAACCGGTGCAAGCAGCTGCAGTGCCAGCATAGCAAGGGAGGAAATGAGCAGGTGTATACAATTTTGAAAAAAGAGGCCCTGAACCCAACGGTTAGCCGTATGGTAATTGAGGCGCCCCTGGTGGCGAAAAAGGCCCAGCCCGGCCAGTTTATTATTTTAAGGGCCAAAGAAAATTCCGAACGCATTCCCCTTACCGTGGCCGATTATGACCGCGAAAAGGGTACGGTTACCATTATTTACCAAATTGTGGGCGGCGGCACCGAACAGCTGAACAGCCTTGCCGAGGGAGACAGCCTGCAAGATTTTGTGGGCCCGCTTGGCAAGCCCAGCGAGCTGGAGGGCCTTAAAAAAGTGGCGGTGGTTGGCGGCGGCGTGGGCTGCGCCATTGCTTACCCGGTAACCAAAAAGCTGCACGAGCTTGGCACCGAGGTGCACAGCATTGTTGGCTTCCGCAACAAAGACCTGGTTATTTTAGAGGACGAATTCCGCAAGGCCAGCAGCGAGTATGTTGTGGTTACCGACGACGGCAGCTACGGCGAAAAGGGCCTTGTTACCAACGCCCTTGAAAAGCTGATTGCCGAAGGCAACCAGTACGACGAGGTAATTGCCATTGGCCCGCTTATTATGATGAAGTTTGTGGCGGGTGTGGCCGCAAAGTACAACATTAAATGCATTGTTTCCATGAACCCCCTGATGGTGGACGGCACCGGCATGTGCGGCGGCTGCCGCCTTACGGTGGGCGGCAAAACCAAGTTTGCCTGCGTAGACGGCCCCGAGTTCAACGCCGCCGATGTGGATTTTGACGAAGCCATGCAGCGCAGCAACATGTACAAAAAATTCGAAACCCATGCGCGCGAAGACAACTGCCGTATGATGGGTGCGGGGGTAAGCAAAAATGCCTAATATGGACCCGAAGAAATGCCCCATGCCGGTGCAAGAGCCGGATGTGCGCAACAAAAATTTTGAAGAGGTTGCCCTTGGGTATACCCACGAAATGGCCGTGGCAGAGGCCCAGCGCTGCCTGCAATGCAGGCACAAGCCCTGCGTGGGCGGCTGCCCGGTAAGCATTGATATTCCCGGTTTTATCAAGCAGGTTGCCGAAGACAACCTGCCCGGCGCCTACGAGGTGCTGAGCCGCCAAACCAGCCTGCCCGCGGTTTGCGGCCGGGTTTGTCCCCAGGAGAGCCAGTGCGAAAAATACTGCGTGCGGGGCATTAAGCACGAGCCCGTTGGCATTGGCCGCCTGGAGCGCTATGTGGCCGACTGGCAGCGCGAGCACGGCACCGAAAAACCCCAAAAGCCCGCCGCCAACGGCCACAAGGTGGCGGTGGTGGGCGCGGGCCCCGCGGGCCTTACCACCGCGGGCGATTTGGCCAAAATGGGCTATGCGGTTACGGTGTACGAGGCGCTGCATAAAACCGGCGGCGTTTTGGTGTACGGCATTCCCGAGTTCCGCCTGCCCAAAACCATTGTGCAGCACGAGGTGGACAGCCTAAAGGAGCTGGGGGTAGATTTTGAAACCAACATGGTAATTGGCCGGGTGCTTACCATAGACGAGCTGTTTGAGCTTGGCAATGAAGCTGTATTTGTGGGCAGCGGCGCCGGCCTGCCCCGGTTTATGGGCATTCCCGGCGAAAGCCAGAAGGGGGTATACTCTGCCAAAGAGTACCTCACCCGCATAAACTTGATGAAGGCCTACGAAGAGGGCAGCCGCACCCCCATTCAGCGCGCCAAAAAGGTGGCGGTGGTGGGCGGCGGCAACGTTGCCATGGACGCGGCGCGCTGCGCCAAACGCCTTGGCGCCGAGGATGTGTACATTGTGTACCGCCGCGGCATGGAGGAAATGCCCGCCCGCCACGAAGAAGTGGAGCATGCCGAGGAAGAGGGTATTATTTTTAAAACCCTCACCAACCCCAAAGAGGTTTTGGGGGATGCGGAGGGCTTTGTAAACGGAATGCGCTGCGTGGAAATGGAGCTGGGCGAGGCCGACGAAAGCGGTCGCCGCAGCCCGGTAGAAAAAGCGGGCAGCGACTTTGTGCTGGATGTGGACTGCATGATTATGGCCATTGGCACCTCGCCAAACCCCTTAATCCGCTCTACCACCCCGGGGCTCGAGGCAAACCGCCACGGCTGCCTGGTTACCAGGGACGAGGGCGGCGAAACCAGCCGCGAGGGCGTATACGCGGGCGGCGATGCCGTTACCGGCGCGGCCACGGTTATTTTGGCCATGGGGGCGGGCAAAAGCGCCGCTGCCGCCATAGACGAATACATTAAGGGCAAAAAGGCCTAAGGTGTTTTGCCGGCTTATTTTGGCCTGCCGTTGAAAAGCCCTTTTCAATTTATAAAAATATATGGTACAATAAAAGCGGGAAGCCGAACCCAACGAGGGGTGAGGGCTTCCCGCTTTTGTTGCGGTTTACAGGGCTTGCCGCCGCGGTTAAACGGTGGGGCCGTTTGCTTTTTGGGCCACGGGTTTTTTGGCCGGGGCTTTGGGCTTGCCAAAGCATTCAATGCGCCCAATTAAGAAGGAAGAAATGGTTACCGTAATCAGCGAGAAAATAATTCTGCCAATGGAAATGTAGGTAAGGGAAAGCAGCAAAACGGCGAGGTCGGTAAACAGGTACGCCCGGGAAATGGGCCATTTCAGCTTTTTGGAAAGTACCATGGCCAACGCGTCGTCGCCGCCGGAGGCAGCCCCAACCCGCACAATCAGGCCTACGCCCACGCCTACAAAAAGCCCGCCCAGCACGGCGGCCACCAGCGGGTGGTTTTCAAAACTTGGCAGCAGCGGGGGAAACTGCTCTAAAATGGCAAAAAACACCGAAACGGACACAGTGCCCACAATAGAGTACTTTAAAAACTTTTTGCCCAAAAACTTGTAACCCAGCAGGTAACAGGTGGCGTCCAGTATAAAGGTAGATACCGACGCCGGAATGTTGAGCCAGTGGTGCAGCAGCAGCACAAGGCCCAAAACGCCGCCCTCGGTAACATTGCTTTGGCTGTGCACATTGTACATGCCAAAAGCCAAAAGCGCGGCGCCCAGTAAAATGAACAGATAGTCCCTGTAGGCAAATTTCGTTTTGCCGTGGGGGGTAAACATAATAACAGCTCCTTACAGTATTTCGTCTCTTTAATTGTACCAGAGGGCAAAAACCGCGGCAACCGGCAATAACCGGCATTATTGGCGCTATTCCGGCAAAAACTGCCCGCCCGCAGGCGGCAATGGGGGGCAGGTCAGTTTTGCTGTGGTTTTTGGGGGTGTTCGTCTGCCTTGCTCTGCCGTGGCGGCATAAAGGGCGCCCAAAAATGGAAATGGCTTGAATAACCCGGTATTTAAAATTATAATGGTTGCATGTGCTTTTGGCGGGCTGCCAAAGTGTATGGCAGCGGCCTTAAAAAGGAGAGCGGTATGACCCAGTGGTTTGTACGCCGTTTTGTTAAAAATAGCGAGAATACAACCGACCCCGCCGTGCGCGCGGCTTATGGCCGCATGGCGGGGCTGGTGGGCATAGGCTGCAACCTTCTTTTGGTGGCGGCCAAGCTTGCCTCGGGCCTTGTTTCGGGCAGCGTTTCCGTTTTGGCAGACGGCCTGAACAACCTGTCCGACGCCGCAAGCTCCATCATTACCCTCATTGGTTTTAAGCTGGCCTCTAAACCGGCCGACAAAGAACACCCCTTTGGGCACGCGCGGTTCGAATACATTGCGGGCCTTGCGGTGGCGGTAATGGTGCTGGTGGTGGGGGTAGAGCTTGGCAAAACAGGCATTGAAAAAATATTAAACCCCACCCCGGTGGCCTTTACCGCCGTAAGCTTTTGCGTATTGGCGGGTTCGGTGCTGCTGAAGCTGTGGATGTTTGCCTTCAACCGGCGCCTTGGCAAAAAAATTGATTCCACCGCCCTTATGGCGGCCGGAGCCGACAGCCGGAACGATGTCATTACCACCTCGGTGGTGCTGCTGGGCGCCGCCATTGCCTATTTTACCGGGGTGAACCTGGACGGCTGGATGACCCTTGGGGTGGTGGGTTTTATTGTGGTAAGCGGCATTGGCCTTATAAAAGATACCTTAAACCCGCTTTTGGGCGAGGCCCCCTCGCCGGAGCTGGTGAAGTATGTGGCGGCCAAAATTGCCGGCTACAAGGGGGTGCTGGGCACCCACGATTTAATTGTGCACGATTATGGCGTTGGCCGCCAGTTTGCCAGCGCCCATGTGGAAATTTCCAGCGATATGGATGTGCTGGTGGCCCACGACATTATCGACAATATTGAACGGGATTTTCTGGAAAACGACAACATCCACCTTATTATTCACTACGACCCCATTGTTACCGGGGCCGACATTGGCAACATACGGGCGTTTGTGGAAAAAAAGGTGAAGGAAATAGACCCCTGCCTCACCCTTCACGACCTGCGGGTGGTGGACGGCCCCACCCACACAAATTATGTGTTTGATGTGGTGGCGCCGGTGGATTTTGCGCTGGGCGAGCAGGAGCTGCTGCAAAAAATTCAGCAGGCGGTACAAAACGGGGCCAAGCCCATACATACGGTGGTTACGGTAGACCGCTCGTATGCGGCCATTCCGCGCTAGCGCGGGGCACCGCCGGGCAGGCGCCCGGCATTTCACAAGGTTCGCACCGGCCCTTGCAGGGGCCGCGCATAAGAAAGGGGAAGTACCATGGAATTTCAGTACAGCGACAGGGTTACCAACATGAAGCCCTCCATCATTCGGGCGCTGCTTAAGCAGATGGCCAATTCAGAGCTGATCAGCTTTGCGGGGGGCAACCCCGCCGCCGATGCTTTTCCGGTGGAGGAAATTCGCAGGATATCGGACGAGCTGCTGCGGGACGACCCGGTTGCCACCCTGCAATATTCCATTACCGAAGGGTATACTCCCCTGCGGCAGGCGGGCGAAGCCTATTTGAATGCCACCTGGCCGGTTAAAAAAGAGGGCGACGAGCTGATTATTACCTCGGGCAGCCAGCAGATTATGGACTTTCTGGTGAAGCTGCTGTGCAACGAGGGCGACGTGGTTGCCACCGAGGACCCGGCCTTTTTGGGGGCGCTTAACTCTTTTCGCAGCTTTGGGGTAAACCTTGTGGGGGTGCCCATGGAGGCCGATGGCGTAAACCTTGCCCGGCTGGAGCAGGTGTTTGGCCAAAAACCCAAGCCCAAATTTTTCTACACCATCCCCAATTTTCAAAACCCAACGGGCATTACCACCAGCGCCGACAAGCGCCGGGGCATTTACCAGCTTGCGGTAAAATACGGTGTGCTGGTGCTGGAGGACAACCCCTACGGGGAACTGCGCATTTCCGGCCAGGAGCTTGCCCCCATTAAAGCGCTGGACACCGAAGGCGTTGTGGTGTATGCGGCCTCGCTGAGCAAAATTTTGGCCCCCGGCATGCGGGTGGCTTTTTGCGCCGGGCCCGAAGAGCTGGTGAACAAACTGGTGGTGGCAAAGCAAACCAACGACGTACACACCAATGTGTGGGCGCAGCGGGTGTGCGAGAGGTTTTTAACCACCTGCGACATGCAGGCGCACATTCAGCGCCTGCGGGGCATTTACCGCGCAAAGGCAAACCAAATGCTTTCTGAAATAGAGCGGCTTATGCCCGGCAAGCTGCGGTATGTTACCCCCGAGGGGGGCATGTTTTTGTGGCCCTCGCTGCCCCAAGGGGTAAATACGCCGGAGTTTGTGCAAAAATGCCTTGATGAAAAGCTGGCGGTGGTGCCGGGCAGCGCCTTTTTTGTAAACGACGCGGCGCCCTGCCAAAGCATACGGCTTAATTTTTCTACCCCAACACCGGCCCAAATTGAAAAAGGGGTGGCCATTATGGCAAAGGTATTGGGCCAAATGCAGGCGTAAAATTGTATGCCCCAGTTTAAAAAGCCGGGGTAACGCAGCAAACCGGCCCTTGTGTAAGGGCCGGTTTGCCATTTTTTCTATATATAAACCGCCCAAAAGCAGGCGGGGGCTGGTTGGTCTGCCGCGCCGGTAAGCGCCGGGACGGCAGTAAGGTTGTGCGGGGAATTCCCCCGCTGTGTTGCAAAAAGCTTAAAAGCGGGCTTTGCGGGGCCGCTTTTGTTGCGGGCGGCACGGCCGTGCTGTATGGTGGTTTTTGGTTTGGCTGCCCACGGGGCCAAACACCCTCTAAAAGCTCAACAGGCTCACTTTACGCTTGTGCGGCATCGCCTCTCTTGGTTTGGAAAGCCGCGCCAAAGCGGTGTTCCTTTGTTGTGCTTTCAGTATACGGAGGGTTTGTGATAAAATTTTGTTGGAATTTTAAAACAAATATGGCTAAAATGAAAGCAAGATAAAAACTGCCGGGGCTGTAATCGGCAAAGCGGCGCTCGGGCGTAAAATGCCCCGGGTGCAAGGGAAGGGGCTTTAAATGAACAAAGAAAATTACCACGAGAAAATGGAAGAAGCCCTTGCCCAAATACCAAAAGGGGAAAGGCTGCTGCTGCATTCCTGCTGCGGCCCCTGTTCCAGCGCGGTGCTGGAGCAGCTTTCCAAACACTTTGCCATTACGCTGGTGTACTATAACCCCAATATATGGCCCCCGGCCGAATATGAGCGCAGAAAAGAGGAGCAGCGCGGCGTTTTAAAAAAGCTGCCGCAGGCATACCCCATTGTATTCGAGGAGGTGCCCTACCGGCCCGAGGCCTTTTATGCCGCGGTGGCGGGCCTTGAGCAAGAGCCGGAGGGCGGCAGGCGCTGTGCGGCCTGCTTTGAGCTTCGCTTGCAGCAGGCGGCGCAGCAGGCGGTACAGCGTGGAATGGAATGGTTCACCACCACCCTCACCATCAGCCCGCACAAAAACGCCGCGCTTTTGAACAGCCTTGGCCAGCAGGTGGCGCAGCGCTATGGCGTGCATTTTCTTCCCTCCGACTTTAAAAAGAAAAACGGCTATAAGCGCAGCCTGGAGCTTTCGGCCGAGTACGGCATGTACCGGCAAGACTATTGCGGCTGTGAATTCAGTCACCGCCAGCGCTTTGGCCGAGAGGAATAAAAAAACGGAAGCATTGCTGCTTCCGTTTTTTAAATATACAAACTGTTGTTGTTTTACGTTTCATTCCTTTTTTCAATATAGTGCGCCAGCGGCTGCCAGGCCTCTCGCAGCCGCGGCAGCGAAAAAGCGGCGTTGGCCGGGCTGGTGCTGGGCAGGCGCTGCGCCGCAAGGCCGGTTTGCGCAAGGCAAAACTTTCCATAAAAATGGTAGGCGGCGGCGCCGTTGCAAAAAACCGCCTCAATGTTGGTTTGGCCAAGCAGCCACGCAATGTTGTTGGGCACCGGGTTTTGAATGCTGCTGTCGGCGGCGCCGGTAATTTCGCAGCTTTCCAGCGTGTCCCACAGGGCAAGGCCCCCGCCCGTAACCAGCGCCGTTTTTTCCTGTATTGAAACGGGTACCGGTGCCCCGGCCAGGCTGGTCAAAAGCGGCCAAAACCGGTTTTGGGGGTGGCCGTAATAAAAGCCCTGGGCAAAGCTTTTGGGAGAGGGGTAGGTGCCCAGTATCAGTGCCCTGGCTGCCGGGGTATACACCGGGGCAAAGCCTTTTTGGCCCTTGCGAAGTTCCATACACGGCACCGCCTTTACACAAAAATTAAAGGGAGGCTTCGCCCGTTTCCTCCGGGTCTTTTTTGGGCAGGCCCTCTTGCAGAAACCGTTTGTCCCAAAAGGCGGCAATGCCAATAAGGGCTGTCAGCAGGCCGCAAACAATCATCATCCAGCCAAGGGGGAAAACGTCGGCCAAGGGGCCGAACACCATGGAGGAAAGCATCAATACGCTGATGTTTACAATTTGCATCAGGCTGAAAATGCGCCCCAGCATGTCGGCGGGCACCTTTTCCTGCAGCAGCACCATTACCGGGGTTTGAAAGGTGGGCATGCTGAGGCCCGCAAAAAACATAAAAACAAGGTAAACTGCAAAGGCGGGGGCAAAGCCCATAAAGGTGCTGGCAAGCCCAAACAGAACACAGCCCGCCCCCAGGGTGTACAGGCGGTTTTTAAAGCCCCCCCACGAGGCAAGGGCAACGCCGCCTGCAATAGAGCCTACGAAGAAAATTACTTCGTTCCAGGTGAGGTAAAAATAACTGTCGCCATAGGTGCGGGTTACAAACAACACGTTGAACATGGCGGTGGGCACCAGCAAAATGCTTACCAGCAAAAAGTAAAGGGTAAGCCGCCGCACAAAAAAACTGCCCCGGGCATAGCGCACCCCTGCCGCAAGGTCGGCCCAAACGTCGTTGGTGTGCTTTTTCGTGGCATTTTTGTGCAGAGGAATGTGGATGAAGGCCAAAATGGAAATGCCAATGGCGGCCGTAACCACGTCAATCATCAGAATATTGGGCAGGCTGCCAAAGGCAAGCACGGCGCCGCTTACCGCGGGGCCACCAGCATAACCGCCGACTGAATGGTGCCGTTTACGCTGTTTACCCGCATCAGCTGTTCTTCCGGCACAATTTGCGGCAGAACGGCGCTAACAGCGGGGGTTTGAATGCCCGAGCCCAGTGCCCGTATGGCGGCTATGGCATAAATAAGGGCCAGGCCCTCGTAGCCCGTCAGCAGAATAACCATAAGAATAAGGGTGGAAACGGCAATGGTGGCGTCTGCAATAATAATAAGGGCTTTGCGGTTGTAGCGGTCGGCCCAAACGCCCGCAAAAAGGGAAATTAAAATTTGGGGCAGAAAGCTGCATACGCTGTAAATGGCCAGTACAATGCCGGACTTGGTGGAAAGGGTAATATACCACATAATGGCGTACTGTACCAGCGAGGACCCAAACAGGCTAACGGCTTGCCCGGCAAGAAACGCAATAATTTTCCGGTTTTGCCGCAGGGTGTTGTTCCAGTTTTGTAACAAAAGAAACCTCCAGAAAGTGGTGCAAACTAAAAAGGCAAAGCAGCCGCAGAGTTGCCCCCAAGTTGTGCAGGGTGAAAGCGGTTGCGGCCCACATTCCCGCGGTGGCGGCGAAACAGGAGGGAATGCGAACGGATGGCCGGCGAAGGTAATTCTATCATTTGGTAAAATACACTGTCAAGCATTCTCAAGGTAAAGTTTGCCGGGCCCTTTTGTACAAACGGTACAGATACGCATTTTTTTAGCACAATCGGGCTGTTTGCCATGCGGGCCGTAGCAAAAAGCAGGCGGCCCTTTTATAATATGGGTAGATGGAGATTGCCCCGCCTGCCCGGCGGGATTTTACATATTCAAACCAACCGTTAACAGCGCCAAAGAGGTAAAAAGGAGAGAAAACCATGATTGTTAAGAACGGTATTGTTTTTAATGAGGAAAGCCGGTTGCAGGCCGCCGATATTGCCTTTGAAAACGGGGTAATTACCCAAATTGCCCCGGCGGGCACGCTGAGCGGCGCCGAAGAAATTGAAGCCGGCGGCCAGTATGTACTGCCGGGCTTTGTGGACATTCATTCGCACGGCTGTATGAACAGCGATTTTTGCGACAGCGACCCCGCCGGTATTGAAAAAATGCTGCAATACTACGGCAGCCAGGGAGTTACCAGCATTGTGCCCGCCACCATGTCTTTCGACGAGCCCATTTTAACCGATGTGCTGAACGCCATGCTGCCCTATTTTGACAAAGAGGGGGGCGGTTCGGTGCTGCGCGGTGTAAATATGGAGGGGCCCTTTATCAACATGGCAAAAAAAGGCGCCCAAAACGGCAAATACATTATGGACCCCCAAATTGCAATGTTTGAAAACCTGTACGCGCTGAGCGGCGGGCGCATTCGCCTGGTGGACATTGCGCCCGAGCTGCCGGGAAGCGTGGAGTTTACCCGTGCCGTCAGCAAAAAATGCACGGTCAGCATTGCCCACACCAACGCCAACTACAACGAAGCAATGGCCGCCTTTGAGGCGGGCGCCAGCCATGTAACCCACTTGTTCAACGCCATGCCGCCCTTTAACCACCGCGAGCCCGGGGTGATTGGGGCGGCCAGCGATAAAGCGGCCCATGTGGAAATAATTTCCGACGGGTTCCACCTGCACCCCGCGGTGGTGCGCTCGGTGTTCCAATGGTTTGGGGCAAACAGGGTTTGCCTGATCAGCGATTCCATGCGCGCCACCGGCATGCCCGATGGCGACGACTATACCCTGGGCGGCCAGCGGGTTATTATGAAGGGCGGCAAGGCCACCCTGGAGGACGGCACCCTTGCGGGCAGCGCCACCAATTTGGCCGAATGCTGCCGCCGCGCCATTGGCTTTGGCGTGCCCATAGAGCAGGCATTGAAGGCGGCCACCCTTAACCCGGCCACCGCCGTGGGCCTGCAAAATATTGTGGGCAGCCTTGCGGTGGGCAAGCGGGCCGATATTGTTATTTGGAACAAAGCACTTGCCACGCAACAGGTTGTTGTGGGCGGCAAAACCCTTGCGTAAATCTTAAAAAAAGGGGCACGGCAGGCGCTGTGCCCCTTTGCTGTTGGCCGGGCGTGCAAGCGCCGCGCCTGGCCCGGTTTGCGCACCCCGGGTAAAAAGCCGCTTTGCGAACCCTAGCGTGCGGGAGCAGCGGTGGGGCCGCCCGGCTGCAAAAGGGCGGGCGAGTGGCCTTTAAAAGGGCAAAAGGGCGGCAATGCCCACGCCGGGCCTTTCAAACAGGGTTGGAATTAAAAACCATTTATGCAAGGCTGTTTTCTTTATAAGGCCCGCCGGATATGCTATGCTAATGAAGAATAGTATAGGAGGGCTTGCCAATGGCATTTATATATGAAGAAGAATTTATGGTGCACCAGTCGGAATGCGACCCGTGGAACCGCATGACCCCCGGCGCCGTGCTGCGGCGGGCGCAGGAAATTAGCACCGTGCAGTGCGAAGGGCTTGGTGTGGACGATGCCATGTACCAAAAAACGCACACCCTGTTTTTGCTTTCCCGCATTTCGCTGGAGGTAAACCGGATGCCCGCCCGGGGGGAGCGCCTTGTTTTGCAAACACGGCCCTATAACATGAGCCGGGCGCTTTTTCAGCGTGTTACGGCCCTGGTGGACCAAGAGGGGAACACCCTGTGCGAAGCCGACAGCCGCTGGATGCTGGTGGATACCAGCACCCGCCGCATTCTGCGAAAGCCCCCCGAGGGCTTTGTGAACCCTTTTACAGAGCCGCAGGGCCCGGAGGGGCATGCCATGAAAATGCCGCCCCACGAAGAGCCTTTGCCGCTAGGCAGCCAAAAGGCCGCCTACACAATGTGCGACATCAACGGGCATATCAACAACACCCGCTATGCCGACCTTATCTGCGACCTTTTGCCCACCGAAAGGCTGCAAGAGGGCCCCGTGCGCAAAATGCTGCTGGTTTACCACTCTGAAATTCGCCTGGGCGAAGAGTTTGCGGTGCTGGGGGCGGCGGCCGGGCAAAACGGTTTTTATTTTGTGGCGGAAGAGGGCGGCAAAAAAAGCTTTGAGGGTTATGCAGAGCTGTGAACAAAAACCCCTGAAAAACTGCGTTTTGTAACTTTTGTAATTTTTGCGGCAATGGGCATGTTTTTTGCCGGACACAGAAAAGGCGCGGTAAAATGTGTAAATAGTATGAAATATAAAAAATTATAAAAAAAGGCATTGACAACTAATGTCAAAAGAGTTACAATTTAGTTGCAAGAAGGTTACAGCCAGGACTTTCTAGCAGCAAGTGCAAGCTTTTTTTCATGATGCGGTCTCATCCTCCGGCCGTGGTTTGCCCCATGGTTCCCGAGGCCGTAAAACAAACTCCTTGTGGCAAAAAGTCTCCGCCAACCTTGCGGGGGCTTTTTGTTCGTCTAAAAACAAATTTGCCCGCCGGTGCGGCGGGCTGCAAAAGGGCTGTATAAGGGCAATTAACCTTTTCAATTTGGGCCGCGTGTGGTAAAATAGTAGGCAAGCGAAATACACGCAATAGGGAGGTTGCTTTATGGCTTTTATTTACAATGAGCCGTCTCATACCTTTGGCGAATACCTTTTGGTGCCCGGCTATTCTTCGGCAGAATGTACACCCAGCAGGGTTACCCTTGAAACCCCGGTGGTAAAGTTTAAAAAGGGCGAAAAGCCGTCGGTTGTTATGAATATTCCCATGGTGTCCGCTATTATGCAAAGCGTTTCGGGTGAAAACCTTGCCATTGCGCTTGCAAAAGAAGGCGGCATTTCTTTTATTTACGGCAGCCAGTCGGTGCAGGAGGAGGCTGCCATGGTAAGCCGGGTAAAGGCTTACAAAAAGGGGTTTGTAACCTCCGATTCCAACATACGCCCCGACGCCACCCTGGCCGATATTCTGGCCTTAAAGCAAAAAACCGGCCACTCTACCGTGGCGGTTACCGACGACGGCACCGCCAACGGCAGGCTTTTGGGCATTGTGGCCTCGCGCGATTACCGCATTTCCCGCACAGACCCGGGCACCCTTGTTTCCAGCTTTATGACCCCGCTGGACAAGCTGGTGTACGCCAGCGATGAGACCACCTTAAAGGAAGCCAACGACATTATTTGGGACAACAAAATTAATTCCCTGCCGCTGGTAGACAAGCAGGGGCATTTGAAATACATGGTGTTCCGCAAAGACTACGATTCCCACAAAGAAAATGTAAACGAATTGCTGGATTCCAACAAAAGCTATGTGGTGGGCGCGGGCATTAATACCCGCGACTACGAGCAGCGGGTGTCCGCCCTTGTAGAGGCCGGGGCCGATGTGCTGTGTATTGACTCTTCCGAGGGTTTCTCAGAGTGGCAAAAACGCACCATAGGCTGGGTACGCGCCAAGTACGGCGAAAGCGTAAAGGTGGGCGCCGGCAATGTGGTAGACCGCGAGGGCTTTCGCTTTTTGGCCGAAAGCGGCGCCGATTTTGTTAAAATTGGCATAGGCGGCGGCTCTATTTGCATTACCCGCGAGCAGAAGGGCATTGGCCGCGGCCAGGCAACCGCGCTGATAGAGGTGGCGGCGGCCCGGGACGAATACTTTGCGGAAACCGGCGTGTATGTTCCCATTTGCTCCGACGGCGGCATTGTGCACGACTACCACATAACTCTGGCCCTTGCTATGGGGGCAGATTTTGTGATGCTGGGCCGCTATTTCAGCCGTTTCGATGAAAGCCCCACCAACCGCCTGCGCATCAACGGCAGCTATGTGAAGGAATATTGGGGCGAGGGCAGCAACCGTGCCCGCAACTGGCAGCGGTACGACATAGGCGGCGCCGACAAGCTGAGCTTTGAAGAAGGGGTAGACAGCTATGTTCCCTACGCCGGTGCGCTGAAGGACAACGTGGGGGCCACCTTAAGCAAGGTACGCAGCACCATGTGCAACTGCGGCGCGTTAAACCTGCCCGAGCTGCGGGAAAAGGCCCGCATTACCCTTGTTTCCTCCACCAGCATTGTGGAGGGCGGCAGCCACGATGTTATTTTGAAGGATAAAACCGTAGAATAAGCAAAAATAAAAGCCGCGCCGGAAAATTTTCCGGCGCGGCTTTTATTGAGTTGTTTACTTTTTTCTGCGGGTTAAAACTAGCACAATAGCGGCAATGGCGGCCGCCAGCGCCGCAAGCCCCACCGGCAAAAGCCAGAAGGGCCGGCCCGATACCAAAATAGTGGTGGGCCCGTCGGCCTGGCCAATAATTCCCACACTGGCGGCGTCGCGGCAGCCGTAAAGCGGCAGCAAAGCAAGCAAAGCCGCAGGCAGCGGCAGAATTTTTTTCATACTGTTTCTCCTTTTTTAAATTGAGGCAGCCCAAGAAAAAGGCTACTTTTGCACCGCGCACAAGGCGTGCCGGGGGCAGGTGGCAACATGGTCGTTCACAAGGCCCATGGCCTGCATAAAAGAATAGCAGATGGTAGAGCCCACAAATTTAAAACCGCGCTTTTTCAGGCTTTTGCTCATGGTGTCGGAAATGGGGGAGGTGGCGGGCACCTCCTGCAGGCTGGCCCAGCTGTTTTGAATGGGGGTATAATTCACAAATCCCCAAATGTAGGTGTTAAAGCTGCCGAATTCCTGCTGCACCGCCAAAAAGGCCCTGGCGTTGGTAATGGCGCTGTTTATTTTTGCACGGTTGCGAATGATGCCGGGGTTTTCCAGCAGGGCGGCTTTTTTGGCGTCGTCGTATTCGGCAATAATGCGGGGGTCAAAGCCGTCGAAGGCGGCCCGCATGCTTTCCCTTCGCTTTAAAATAAGGTTCCAGCTAAGGCCTGCCTGCATGCCCTCCAACAGCAAAAACTCAAACAGCTTTTCATCGCTGTGCTCGGGGGTGCCCCATTCTGTGTCGTGGTAGGCAATGTCCAGCTCGGTTTTTGCCCAGCCGCAGCGTTCGCCCTGCGCCATTGTGCCATCTCCTTTGTGTGATTGTATTGCTTCCACTATACCAAAAAAAGGGCGCATCGGCAATGCAAAAAACAGCGGGTTCAAAACGGCAGAATAAAAAACGAAACGGTGAAAAACCTTCTCCACCGTTTCGTGCAACAGGGTGTAAGGCAGTTTTACAGCCCTTTTATCAAAGTGGTTGCCCCCAAAAGCGTATCGGCTCAGCCTTCCAATAAGGGCTCGATATATTCCTGAATAAGGCCAATTCTGTCCTTGGCCTCTGGCATAAAAAGGGCGGAGACAGAAACCACCAATTGCTTTTGCGCGTTGACGTAAATGGTGTTTCCACCGTCGCCCATTGCCACATAAATATGCCTTTTACCGTCAATAACCCACCACAGGTAGCCATAGGGCAGGCTGCCCCACCGGCTGTGCCCCCGTGTGCTTTCAGCCACCCACTGGGCGGGTACAATTTGCGCCCCGTTCCACATGCCGCTACTTAAATACAGCTGGCCAATTTTTGCCATATCACGGGTTTTTAGAAAAAGCCCCCAGCCGGCGGGGTGCAGCCCCTGTGGGTCAACGGC
>JBKEBR010000281.1:0-4647 GCA_047973285.1 Oscillospiraceae bacterium
CGCCGCCCTTTTGCGTCTTTTTTTAAAACAGGGTGAGGGGAAAAAGCTGCGGCTGGTTTATTTTCCTTCACTTTACACAAACTTTACTTTCAGGTAAAAATCAAGCCGGCTTCAAACAGACATCACATTGGCAGGGTAGTATGAATACAGGCCAAACAGGCCGAAGGAACACAAAAATTGCAAACATAAAATTTTACAAAAGGAGAGGTTGCAATGGGAAAAGTAAATGTAACCGCCGGCGCGGTATTTGAAAGGCACGAAGGCAAATATTTGCTTACCGGCAACCAGTACAAGGTGTTGTTTGAACGGTTGCAGGAATATATGCTGCCCGATGAATACGGGCTGCACACCATAAGCAGCGTTTATTACGACACCGACGAGTTCGACATTATCCGGCACAGCCTGGAAAAACCTTCCTACAAAGAAAAGCTGCGGCTGCGCAGCTACGGCACCCCCGGCGAAGCAGATACGGTTTTTCTGGAGCTGAAAAAGAAGTGCGGGGGCATTACTTATAAGCGGCGTGTTCCCTTGCCGCTGCGGGAGGCCGAACGGTACATGCAATTGGGCGAGTTCCCGCACGAGACAGGGCAGATTTTTTACGAAATTAACTGGATGGTGAACCGCTACAACCCGGCCGCCAAGGTGGTGCTAAGCTACGACCGCCTTGCCCTGTACGGCAGGGAAGACAGCGAGCTGCGCATTACCTTTGACGCGAACATCCGCTGGAGAAACGACAACCTCAGCTTAAGCGAAGGCAGCTATGGCCGCCTGCTGATAGGCGAGGGCGAACGGCTGATGGAAATTAAAACCCTGAAGACATTGCCATATTGGCTTTCGGCCCTGCTGTCTGAGCTTAAAATTTACCCTGTTTCTTTTTCCAAATACGGCAGGGTGTACCAAACCCACCTTGCCATGGCCGCCGCCCAAAGCGGGCCCGAAAGCGTTTTGGTTTTCCCACCGGCAAAAGCGGGCCGGGCGGGCGGCCTGTTCGCAGCCATGCCAAAACCAAAGCACGCGGTGCAGCGGTAGGGCGGCAAGGCCTTGAAAACAGGCCGGTATAAAAGAATAACGACAAAGGAGTGTACAAAATGTTGGAAACTATTTTGGCAGCCGGCACCGGCAGCATAACTTTTTCGGAAATTATGATTTGCACGGGAATTTCCCTGGCGCTGGGGCTTGTTATTGCGGGGGTATACATGTACCGCAATACCTACAGCAAAAATTTTGTGGTAACCATTGCCCTGCTGCCCGCCCTTATTCAGGCGGTTATCATGCTGGTAAACGGCAACCTGGGCACCGGTGTGGCGGTTATGGGGGCGTTCAGCCTGGTACGGTTTCGCTCGGCCCCCGGCAGCGCCCGCGAAATTGCCAGTATCTTTTTTGCCATGGCGGTGGGCCTTGCCACCGGTATGGGCTACATTGCCTACGCAGGCCTGTTTACACTGGTAATTGCGGTGGCCATGCTGCTGTACGCATTTGTTCGCTTTGGCGAGCAGGGCCCCGGTGTAAAAAACCTGCGGGTTACCATTCCCGAAGATGTGGATTATGAAGATTTGTTCGACGATTTGTTTGCGGAATACACCAAAAGGGCTACGCTGGAGAAGGTGAAAACCACAAACCTTGGCAGCCTGTATGAATTGCAGTACACCATTGAACTGAAAAAAGAAGCGAGAGAAAAAGAAATGATAGACCGCATGAGGCAGCGCAACGGCAACCTGAACATTGTGTGCGGGCGCATTGCCTCGGTGCGGGAAGAACTTTAAGGAGATACATTATGAATATATTGAAAAGGCTTGGGCTTGGCACGGCGGCGGCTGTTTTAGCCCTCGCGCTGCTGGCGGGCTGCCAACAGGCAGCCACCAGCAGCACCAGTACAGCCACCCAAAGCACCACCTCCTCCTCGGCCGAAACAACCGCCATTCAAACCACAGTGCCGGAAGTAAAGGAGGAAGACACCGACAGCAGCTGGGACGCCGCCAGTGCCACCGCCATTTCGCTTAGCGGCAGTACGGCAACGGTAGAGGGCAGCGGCGCCACCGTAAGCGGCAGCACGGTTACCATTTCCGCCGCAGGCACCTATGTGCTAAGCGGCACCTTAAGCGACGGGCAAATTGTTGTAAATGCGGGCGATAACGACCTGGTTCGCCTGGTGTTGAACGGCGTTACCATTTCAAACAGCACCAGCGCAGGCATTTACGTTCAAAATGCTGATAAAGCGGTTATTATTCTTGCCGAAGGCAGCCAAAACACCATTAGCGATGCCACAAGCTATGTTTATGCCGATGCCACCACCGACGAGCCGGACGCCGCCATTTTCAGCAAGGTAGATTTAAGCATTAACGGCACGGGTTCCCTTGTGGTAAACGGCAACTACAACAACGGCATTGGCACCAAGGACGACCTTATCATTGTAAGTGGCAACATTACCGTTACGGCGGCCAACAACGCCCTGCGCGGGCGCGATTCCATTATTCTGCTGGACGGCACCTACAACTTAACCGCAGGCAACGACAGCATCACTTCGAACAACGATGAAGACACCACCAAAGGCTGGGTTTATATTGCGGGCGGCAGCTATACCATTGAGGCGGCCCACGACGGAATTCAGGCGGAAACCTCGCTTACCATTGCGGGCGGCAGCTTTTCCATTACCGCCGGGGGCGGTGCCGCACAGGCCTCCGGCAAAGCCTCCGACAGCACCGAAGAATCTACCAGCTATAAAGGGGTAAAGGCCGGAACAGACCTTGTAATCAGCGGCGGCAGCCTGAACATTGACAGCGCCGACGACGCGGTGCATTCCAACGCCAATGTAAGCATAGAAAATGCGCAGCTTACCCTTGCCACCGGCGACGACGGCATTCATGCCGACGCAGCCCTTGTTATCAACAGCGGTACCATTGTTATCAGCCAAAGCTACGAAGGCCTTGAGGGCGCCACCATTTCCATTGCGGGCGGCGACATCACCCTTACCGCCAGCGACGACGGTATCAATGCGGCCGGCGGCAACAACGGCGGCACGGGGGGCATGTTCGGAACCGACTCTTTTGCCGCAAGCGGCGATTACTGGATTTCGATTAGCGGCGGCGTGCTGAACATCAATGCCGACGGAGACGGAATTGACGCCAACGGCAGCGTAACCCTTTCGGGGGGCGAGGTGTATGTAAGCGGCCCCACCAACAGCGGCAACGGCGCGCTGGACTACGACGGCAGCTTTACCATAACCGGCGGGGTGCTGGTGGCGGCAGGCAGCAGCGGCATGACCCAGGCGCCCGGCACCACCTCTTCGCAGGCGTCGCTTATGGTGTATTTTACCCAGGCGCAGCAGGCAGGGGCCACAATAGAGCTTAAAGACGCTTCTGGCAATACGCTTGCCAGCTACAGCCCCTTAAAGCAGTACCAAAGCGTGGCCATCAGCGCGCCCGGCATGCAAAGCGGCGAAAGCTACACCCTTTATGTAAACGGCAGCGAGCTGTTAACCGTTACGCTAAGCAGCACAGTTACCAGTGTAGACCAAACCGGCCAGGCCGTAACCGGCAACACCATGGGCGGTGGGCAAGGTGGGTTTGGGGGCGGCCAGGGCGGCGGCGGAAGAGGCTGATGCCTATCGCAGTAGCCAATACACACCGTTATAAAGCAGCACCCCACGGCCTTACCAAGGCCGTGGGGTGCTGCTTGCTTTTACCTATTGTATTTTTGGAGGTGCATTGCAGGCGCAATAAAACAGAAAACGAAGGAATGTACAATGTTAAGCCGTTACGCGTGCCGTTTGCCGGCCCGCCTTTTGGGGGCGCCTTTCTTGAAACCAAAAGAGGCAGCCGCGCCTTTTTTTGCCGTTTTTGGCAACGTAAAGGTAACCACGGCCCCGTTGATGCGAATGGGCCGCTGGTAGTTTAAAAGGGCAAGCGCGGTGTCCTCCCGCAGGCCAATACGGCTTTCCTCTTCTTTAATTTCAATTTTGCCAATGCTGCTGCCGGGAATATCCATCATTTCGGCAATGGCCCCCACCAGGTGGTTTGGCGTAATGCGGCCATTGCGGCCTATGTTGGCCGTAACCATCACCATGGGGGTACGCCCCGCCGAAGCGGCGGCTTTTAAAGGCACAGGCTTTTGGGGAACAAGGGTTTCAAAATTTTCGTCGCCGCCCAAAAATTTTTCCGCAAGGGCACAGGCCACCTGCTCGGCGGTAATGCCGCTGTCTTCGGCGCCCAGCAGGCGTTGTACCAGCAGCTGCGCTGCTTTGCCGGGGGTGTTTTGCAGCTGGGGCAAAAGGCCCTCGGCGGCCTTGCTGACGGCGCGCTCCATCATGTCCTGCCCGGTGGGCAGGCGGTGCTCTTGTATATTGCTGCCGGTAAAGCGTATCAGGTTTTTTAAAATAGAAAGCTGCTTGCTGTTGCACACCAGTGTTTGTGAAACGCCCTGCTTGCCCGCCCGCCCGGTGCGGCCAATGCGGTGAATGTAGTATTCAAAGCTTTGGGGCAAATCAAAGTTTATAACGGCGTCTATGCCGCTTACGTCTATGCCGCGGGCGGCAACGTCGGTGGCCACCAGCGTTTGCACCGCCCCGGTGCGGACGTTCTGCATTACCTGGCTGCGGGCGGCCTGGGTCATATCGCCGTGCAGGGCGGCGGCCTTAAAGCCCTGCTCGGC
>JBKEBR010000282.1:0-5823 GCA_047973285.1 Oscillospiraceae bacterium
AGCTTTACATCTTCGCGTTTTTGCCCCTCTGCCACAAACATGGGCGCTTGCTTAACCCCGGCCATTCCCGCCACAATGTTGGTGGGAATGGAAACCACTTTTTGGTTGAGCGCCGAAACATTGGCATTGTACAGGCGCCGCGCGGCCTGCAGGTGCTCCTCGGCGTCCATAACCCCGCGCTGCAGCTCTTGAAACAGCTTTTGGGAAGAAAGCTCGGGGTAGGCCTCTGCCACCAGGCTAATTTCACGGGAGGCACGGTCCATTTGCCGGGCGGCCTCCTGCTTTTCCTGTATGGGCATTTGGCTGCGCAGCCGAACGGCCTCCAATACGGTTTTTTGCTCTTGCGCCAAATACCCCTTTGCCGAATCGAACAGCTTGGTAAGCAGGTCGTAGCGCTTGGTAAGGGCCACATCTATACCCGAGCCGGCCTCCTGCACCTTTACCTGCTGCCGCTTCAGCGTGTTGTAGGTAGTGGCAAACCAAAGCACCAGCAGCAAAACAATTGCAACCAAAACAAGTATCAACATATCCCAGCACTCCTTATTCAGTGTATATAACTCGGCGCCAAAGCGTCCAGTGTATCGGTAATAAGGGAAATATCCTCCGCAATGCGGCTTTTCACCTCGGCCTCGGTGGCGGCCGCCACATAAATAAACCGGAAGGCGTCGGCCACACCGCTTACCGCAAAATGTATTTGGTTTTGCAGGCAGCATATTCCCACCCCTTCGGCCAGGGGGTGTTCCGGGCTTGTGCCCGCAAAAGCTTTCAGCCGCTCAATTAACGCAGGCGTAAGCAGGTAAAAAACCTCCTGCGGGTTTTGGGCATAAATTTCGAACATGCCGTTAAACGCCATATCCTCTATTTCCACCTTTTGCAGCCCGGCGCTGCCTATTGCTTTTTTGTTGATGTCTTTAAACGGCTTGTTGTAAAGGTATACAACCCCTTCAATGGTTTTGGGCATGGTTACCGAAAGCCAGCGCCCTGAAAAAATTTCAACGCTTTCCGAACGGTCGCCCCGGAGGCGGTAGTCGTAATAGCTGACGTCCGACTGGGCGAACGAAAGCCCTCTGTAGCTGGCGCGTATATAGTCGTTTGTTTTGTAGGAATTGCCATGGTAGAGCAGGCGGGTTTTGTCCACCTCCTGCTTTGGAATACCGCTCTCCCGCTCAAAGGTAACCTCTGTAAAAACCTGCTGCAAAACATTTAAAATAATTTGCTGGGGCGAAACCGGCGTACCGGTAAACATAAAAAAGGGAATTCCCTTTAAAAGGGGAATGAAAGTGAGAAACACCCCCAAAAAGCCCGCATAAAGGGGAAGTTCCAGCGTGTACATGCGCAGTACCTGCGCCTGTGCCTGTTGCTCGGTAACGGCTGAAACCGTGGTGTCTACATTTAAGTATGGGGCATATTTCGCAACCAAAACCGAAAAGAAAGAGATGGCAACCAACACAAGGCCCGCCACCCAGAAACGGGCGGTGGATTTTTTGTATTTTTTCCAGCGCTTAACCTGCACTTTGTCGTACTCGGCCTGTGCGGCGCTTTCTTCCGACGCTTTGTAGCGGCGGTCCAGCTCTTTGAATTCCTTGTAATTCATGAGGTAAGCCACAAGCAGCCCGGCCCCGGCGCCAAGCAGGGCAACCAGCAGCCACTGCTGCGGCCGCAAAGAAGAAAACACGGCAAGGCTTTCATCCATACCGAGCAAATCAATAATATTGCCCGCGGAAATGCCCCGTTCTTTTAAAATAGAGGCAACCACCGAGCCTATTGGCAAAAGCGCCATAAAGGCTACAAAATAGCCCAGCAGGCAAATGCAGCCCTTGGCGTTTTTCTTTTTGTTTTTCTGCCGCTTGCCGGGGGTTTCCCGCCAGGCGCCTTTTTCCGGCATTGCCGCAGCTTGCCGGGGGCCGGTTATATTGTCCTGCACTGTCTTCCTCCCCCCCCTGGGCCAGCCGCCTGGCCTTATTGGCAGTAATTTTTGCGCCGCGCACCGCCTTGGGCACGGCGCGGCAAAGGGCGGGCCATTTTATATACAACGCCCTTTATTGGCCAAATTTGCACACCCCGCGCTGTTTTATACAGGGGCGGCGTGTTTTTGTAAGCATACCATACTGGTTAAATATTTTGCAACTACATTATTTTTTAAGAAAATGCCCCGCTGCGGCCCGCGGGGCATTTTTTACGGTATATGCAAGCGGCTGCAATGCGGCGCCACAATATGTAAGGCCGCCCGCGCCCCAAGCCGGGCAGGCACCCGGCCGTGGGGTTACATTCCGGCGCCCACGCCGCCTATGCCGCCCTCACTCCACAGCCGCACACAAATTTCTT
Source organism: Oscillospiraceae bacterium (assembly GCA_047973285.1). Taxonomy (GTDB): domain Bacteria; phylum Bacillota; class Clostridia; order Oscillospirales; family Ruminococcaceae; genus JAAYCI01. Next base: position 2,326 of record JBKEBR010000282.1, read on the forward strand.
TTTCCACCTGCAGCTTTTGCACAAGGCCAAAAAATTGCATATAGCGCATATCGGTGGAATAGGAAATATGCAGGTACAAATCGCCGTCAACCACTTTTGTGTCTTTAAAATCCAGCCCGGCAAGGCCGTTGTCTACGTTTAAGGCCTTTAAAAATTCATCGGCTTTTTCGGTAGAGCCACCGCCAAAATAGGCCACAAACAGTTTTTTGGCTATTTCCTGCGTTTGTGCTTCTTCTTTATACCATTCACTTTCATCGGCGGTAAAATAGGAGGAGGTTGCCCCGTCGGTTCCGCTCACCCAGTCTAAAACAGATTTGAAGGGCCCGGCCTGCCAAAGCGTATCCTTTAGTTCCTTGGCGGCATAGCTTTGTACCGACATGCTTTGCCCCGCCTGTGCCATGGCCTGTGTAATAATACTTTGTGTGGCAAATACCTGCACAAAGCTGATTACAAACAGAAAAAAGAAAATGAACAGGGGCACGGCCAGGCTGGCTTCAACGGTTAAGGTGCCGGCCTCTTGGTTGTTTTTTTCTTTTGCCATGCTAATACCCCATATATTCTTCGTTTGTAAACTTGCCAAGCGCCGAGGGCAATACAAAAATTTGGTCAAGCGTGGCGGTGGCGCTGGCCTGTATTTGCGTATAGGCGTTTCCAAGCTGATAAGAGCCCCTGCCCTGCTGTGCATACAGGTAGTTCATTTCCATGTGCACAACATTGCTGATGCGCTCCAGTTTTACCTGTGTGGTAAGCGGAGAAAAAATACTCATCAGCAAAAACAGGTGGAAATTGTAGTCCACATCAAAAACATCTTTATTTTTTCTGTTCTCGTTTTTGTCTTTTTCTTCTTTGTCTTTAATGGCCTGCCGCTCTTCGTCTGTTGCGCTGAATATATTCCCCTCGGGAAGCAGGCTTTCCGCAACCTTTTTGTCCAGCACACTTTTCAGGCGGTCAAAGAAGGATTTGTTGCGGGTTATGTCTGCACCCGAGAAGTCCCCCACAGAGGCTATGCTTTCGGGGGCAAACCCCCCGGCGGAAAAATACATCTCTTTTTTCCAAAGCCCAACATCGCCGCCGTTTACAAGAAGCAGGGTGTCTGCAAGGCCTTCCAGCAGCATCATCAAAATTCTGAAAACCATTCCCAGCCCGGGAACGGGAATTGCGTCTGCCAGCTTGGTAATGCCTTTGTCCATCATAACCGTTGGAATATTAATTAAAATGCGCACAATCCAAATATCAAAAAACGCCATTGTTTGGTTGACAATTTCGGATTCATTTTTATAGAGGACATACTCCTGCTCGGCAGAAGCGAAGGCAAGCCCCACCCTGGTGCTTACATCGGGGTAGTCCTGGTTCATAAAGTTGCTTTGGCTGCCAACAATGGCCCCTATTGAATCTATTGCCGACAAGGGGTTTGGAAGATAGGCCGAAGATTTGCGGCTGACGCGGCTGGAAAATTCGCTGAACGCATAATGGGCAAGAAACAGGTTGTTCGCAAAATCTCCGGTGCCAATGTTATAGCCAAGAGTGAATAAGGCCGCCACCTTTTCCGCAATAAGCGTAATAAGCGCGGCAAGAAAAGCCACAAAACCGGCCACCAGCTTTGCCATGGCCACCAAAATTTTGCCAATAGCCATAAGCCCTGTGCTGTTAAAGGCGGCTATTGTGTCGTTAATGGCTTCTTGCAGCAGGCTCCAGCTTGCGGCCATTGCGTTGGCGCTTGGGTTGCCGCCCGAGGAATATGGCATGGAAGCCGCCGTAGCTGCGCTTAATTCAAAATTCAGCCGGGGGTCTGCCACCAGGGTAAGGTCGAACAGGCTGGTGAGCATTTCAAACATGGCTGTAAGCGAGGCCGAAATGTCGTCTGTTCGCTGCTCTTGAGACATGGCAGCAATGAAATCTTTTAGGTTTTCCTCTTTGTTTCCAACACCACTCCAGTTTACCCAATATTCGCCCTCAAGCTCTATTTTAAGGGTACTGGGGGAGACATTCCCGCAGTCGAAAGCGGCCACCTTTTGCCGCACGGCGGTGTACTGGTTGCGGATGCCGTTCATCTCGGCAATATCAAAATCTTTTAAAATTTTATCGGTAATGCCGGAAATTGTTTGAATATAATCCATTTGAACGGAAACGTCCGACTTGCCGGGCTCAGAGGATACCCCCGACAATGCATTGCCTGCGCTTTCAAACCCGTCCACCATGTCTGCCATGGCTTTTGTAAGCTTTTCATGGGCCTCAAAAACTTTGTTGTACTTTTCGACAAATTTGTCCAAAACCGATTCACCCGGCAGGCACATAACCCCTAAAACCCGCAGATACTCTGTTTGGGCCGCTTCGGCGGCGGTAATTTTGTCTTGATACTCCTCGTAGGCATCCCGTTCCTCCTGCGAAGCGTCTTCTTGCGGTTCGGCAGGCGGGGGGTCGTTGTCAATTCGGTATTGTATCAAATCGTTTACAGCGGCCAAAAAGGTGTAGTAGGGCGCTGAAAGCTTTTCATACGCATCCCTAAGGTTTTCAAAGGCCGTGTTCAGCGCTTCCACTGCGTCCTGTAAATCTTTGCCCTTTTCCACCGCCTCCATGCCGCCTTGAAGTGCACCAAGAGACTTGTCGGCCGCTTTCCCATAATCGCCAAATTTGTCTAAAATGGCATCAATACCCATTCCGCCGAGGTAAAAACCCAGGTCTGTGGGAAGGCGCAGCTTTTCGTATTCGGCAATTTGCCGCATCATAATGTCTGTATCCGTCAAATCCAGCAGGCCGGTTACGGTGGCCTGCCCTTCCATAGAAAAAAGGCCGTCCATACCGTCGGCATTTTGCTTTAGGTAAGCGTTGTAAATATTGCCAACGTCTTCCTGCTGGGAAACAGCCAGCAAACCGAAACGGGAGAGCAGGTCGTCATCGTAGGAAGCAAGGGTAGACATGCCGGCCAGCTGCATAGCCTGGTCGAAGGCAAGCAGGGCATTTTGCATGCGCGAGCCTTCTACAATAATGGTGGCCACAGACAGTATGGGGAGCAGCAACAATATGAGAAAAATAGAAATAGCCCCGTTGCACACCCGCACCAATTTGAATTTTTTCATATCGCCGCCGTCCTTTTAAATAGTATTTGAAAAATGGCAGATAAGGCGCTGCCTTAGTAGGTTACAATTTCAATATCTTGGGAGAACCACGTGTAAAAAGCCTCTGCGGCAGGGGAGCCTTCTTTTACCTCTATTTTTTCAACCGGCGAAAATTCAAAAATAGAACCGCCGATGCTTTCAAGGGAGGCGGGCAGCCGCACTTCCTTTAAAGCTTCGCAGGAGGCAAACGCCGCATTGTCAATGGTAACAAGGGTTTCGGGCAGCTCTACCCGGGTAAGCGACAGGCAAAGGTAGAAGGCGCGCACCCCAATGCTTTCGCCCCCCTCAAAATTAATGGAGGAAAGGCTTTTGCACTGGCGGAAAGCCTCTTGCCCAATGGTTTTTACACCGGCGGGAATGGTGATTTCGGTTAAGCCTTCGC
>JBKEBR010000283.1:0-6730 GCA_047973285.1 Oscillospiraceae bacterium
ATCAGACACGAGTGCAGCTACCCTAAAACCGGCCGGGGCAGACCGGGCACAGCGTTCTAGTGCTGCAGTGCCGCTATTATATTTCTTTTTGTGCCGCTTTGCGCTCCATGTTTCTTTGGCAGTTTCTTCCTACCCATCCGTTTGCCCATTCTCTCTTCGTTATTTTACACAAAAGTAACTCCACATAAAATGTGGGGCTTGGTTTACAACGCAAAAGCGCCGCAATTACCAAAAGGAATTGCGGCGCTTTTGCGTATTTATTTATAAAGAATATCAATTTACCGGCCAAAAGAAAGCCGCGGGGCACCTCTTGCCCAAAGCACACCATATCCACAGGCGGCAACCCTTTGCCGCGGCTTATTTTGTGCCGCGCAGGGCTATTCCTCTTTAAAATAAATGCCGGTTTCGTCGGCCTTTTCAATAATGGCAAGGGATTTCAGGTTCAGCCCCTGGGCGCGCAGCTTGTCGCCGCCGCCCTGAAAGCCCTTTTCAATGGCAACGCCAATGCCAATCAACTCGGCCCCTGCCTGCTCCACAATTTCCACAAGGCCGCGCAGCGCTTCGCCGTTTGCCAAAAAGTCGTCCACAATCAGCACCTTGTCGTCTTTGTTCAGCCACTGGCTGGAAACCAGCAGCGTAACCTTCTTCTTATAGGTATACGAATAAATGTCGCTTTGGTACAGCCCACCCTCAATATTGTCTGACTTGGCCTTTTTGGCGAATACCAGGGGCACCCCCAACTGTTCGGCACACACGGTGCCAAGGGCAATGCCAGACGCCTCCACAGTTAATACGGCGGTAATTCCGTCGGTGTCAAACATTCCGGCAAACTCTTTTGCAATTTGCCGCATTAAGGCCGTGTCAATTCGATGGTTCAAAAAACCGTCTACCTTAATAATGTTGCCGGAAAGCACCCGCCCCTCCTGCAAAATACGCCGCTTCAACAATTCCATTCGCATTTCCTCTTTCCCGCCAATTTTTTACATTATCGCACAAAGGCAGTACGCTAGCAAGCCGTGCGAATAAAAAAACAAATTTTTACAGCGCCCTTTTTGCCCAAAAACACCTGTACAGGCAATGTTTTTAAAAGTTTCACACTTCTGCTATTTAAAATTCGAAAGGCTTAGTATATAATGATGTAAGTTATGCACTGCATAGCCTTTTTCTTTATATCCGTTGCTTTACGGCCATATTGCAACCATTTTTGTTTAGTATGGTATGGCGTTCAAAAACCATTTTCCCAGAGACAGGAGGCCATTTTGGTGAGCGATTTTGATTACCGCCCCTCTGCCGCCACCGGGGCAAAACCGCTTCAAAACCAGCCACAAAGGCAGCCCTTGCCGCCTTTGCAACAAAATTCTTATACGCCCGGCGGCAGGCCCGCCGGGCAGAATGCCCCCTACCGCACCCCCGCCGGCCGCCCTGCGCCCCAGCCCTACGGCGCAAGGCCCCAGCAGCCCCCGTATACGGCGGGCGCCGCCCCACGCCAAAGCGCCTACGGCCGCGGGCAGCAGCAAAATGCCGCCGCGGGCGCCACACCCCGCCAGCGGCCCTACACCGCCGCTTCCCAGCCCGGCGGCCAAACCTCTGTTTGGAACTCCTCTTCCCCGTCTGCCGCCGCAGGGGCAAGGCCCTCTTCCCGCGGCGCTTCAGCAGGGCGGGCAGGTGGCCCGCCCAAAGGCCCCTCCGGCAGGCCCGGTACCGGCCGAAGCACAGGGGGTGGCGGCAACGGTGGCAACGGCGGCGGGCGCCGCAGCCGGCAGCCCAGTGCAGGTAAGCTTATTTTAACCAACCTGCTGAAGGTGTTTTTTGCACTTTTTTGCCTTGGTGTAATTGTGGCAAGTGTTTTTGCCGTAAGGGTAGCCACCTATGTGGTGTCCTCCACAGAAAACGATTCGGAAATTTTGAACCTGGAAACCTTTTCCCAATCTGCCACCAGCTATATTATGGCCTTAAACCCCAACAACCCCAACGCCGAAGCGGAAAACGACTGGATAGAATACCAAAAACTCACGGGCGAGTCCAACAGCATTTGGGTGCCCCTGGATGAAATTCCCACCTACATTCAGGATGCCGCCATTGCCGCCGAGGATGCCGATTTTTACAACAACAGCCTGGGCTTTTCCATTCCCCGCACCATCTACGCCGCTTTGAACGAGGTATTTCATTTCCGCGCAACCTTCGGCGGCTCCACGCTGGACCAGCAGTTGGTTAAAAACCTTACCAAAGAAAACGAGGTTGTGGGCGAGGGCGGCGATACCTCGGCCGGTTACCAGCGCAAGCTGCGCGAAATTTACCGTGCCTGGAGCATGAACAAAAACTATACAAAACCCATCATTCTGGAAACCTACCTGAACACCATTCCCCTTTCGGGCACCATTGTGGGGGTACAGGCCGGCGCCAAGGAATATTACAACAAAAATTTAAACGAGCTAACCCTTGCCCAGTGCGCCACCATTGTGGGCATAACCAACGCCCCCGGCAAATACAACCCCTATACCAACCCCGAAAACTGCCTTGAACGGCGCGATTATGTGCTGTACCGCATGCTGGTTACCGAAAAAATAACCCAGCAGGAGTACGACGCCGCCATTGCCGAAGGGTTAGGCCTGTACGAGGGCGAACGCGAGGGCAACTCTACCGGCGTGTTCAGCTATTTTACCGACACCGTGTATGAAGCCGTGATAAGCGACTACATGGAGCAGCACGAGGGTATTTCCCGCCAAGCGGCCCACCGTTTGTTCTACAACAGCGGCTGGCGCATTTACGCCACCGTAGACCTTACCCTGCAAACCGAAATGGAACGCGTATATGAAATGGGTTACGGCAGCCAAAGCGATGGGTATATTTTCCCCGATATCAGCGCCGAGGTGCAAACAAAAGATGAGAGCGGAAATGTAATTTCCACCGAAACCAAGCAAACCCAGTCTGCCATGGTGGTTATGGACTACCAGGGCAACCTGCGCGGCGTTGTGGGCGGCATTGGCGAAAAAACCGAAAGCCTTGGCCAAAACCGCGCTACCCAGTCTTACCGGCAGGTTGGTTCTACCATGAAACCCATTGCCGCCTATGCGCTGGGTATTGAAGAGGGTATGGTGGACTATTCCAGCATGCTGGAGGACTCCCCCGTTCAGTACAAAAACCCCAGCAACCCGGTGGTGGACGAAAACGGGCTGCCTGTGTACGATTGGCCCAGCAACTATACCAACACCTACACCCGCGCCCCCATGCTGGTAAGCGACGCCCTGGCGCAGTCTATCAACACTGTGGCCGTAAAAATTGGCATGCGGGTGGGCATAGACCGGATGTATGAATTTTTGGTGGAAACGCTGCAGGTAAGCACCCTTACCGACGACGGCATCTACACCGACCGGGCCATTGCCCCGCTGGTGCTGGGCAGTATGACCCACGGCATGTACCCCATTGAGCTTGCCTCTGCCTACCAAATGTTTGGCAACGGCGGCGTTTACTACAGCTGGCACTGCTATTCCAAAATACTGGACGCCAACGGCAACCTGGTTATGCAGCCCAACATTACCGTTGTGCAGGCAATCAGCGAAGAAACCTCTTATGTGATGAACCGGCTTTTAGAGAATGTTTTAAGCCGCAGCGCCGGCACCGCCACCGGTGTAAACGGTACTGCCAACGGCATGAAGCCCTCCGGCAACATGGACGCCGTTGGTAAAACCGGTACCACCAGCGACGACAAAGACCGTTGGTTTGTTGGCCTTACCCCCTATTATGTTTCAGCCGTGTGGTGGGGCTACGATGACAACGCCGAGCTGGAATGGTCGGCCAGGGCCTCCACCAACCCGCCCCCCCTTGTGTGGAAAACCGTAATGGAAACGGCCCAGGCAAACCTTGCCTACAAAGAGTTTCCGGCAAAGCCCGCGGGCGTGCAGGAGGCAACCTTCTGCCGCGAAACCGGCCAGCTTGCCACTGAAAACTGTACCGACACGCAAACCGGCTACTACACCAGCAACCGCGTGCCCGAAACCTGCTACCTGCACGGCACCGGGGCCACCGGGTAACCTTTTGGGGCAAACCAGTTTTCTTTTATTGCCTGTTGCCCCCTGTGCAAAGCATACCGCCATAAATATACAGCGCCAAAAGCCACCTGCCGCAGCACAAAACCTGCGGCGGGCGGCTTTTTGGGTTCAAAAATTTTCAACTTTTATTGCAAAAGCAAAAAATGCCGCCCCAAACAGCTGCCATTTTGCCGGGCAGGCACAACAGCAGAAATCCAAAAATAGCTTTTATTCGCTTCTTTTTCAAAAAACTTGGCAAAATATCTTTTTCACCGCCGCCCTTTCATGGTATACTTTTTTGTATAAGCTTCGGGAGAACTATCCCGTTTGTATCGGAGGAGAGCGTTTATGCCAACGCCCAACCAAAAAAGATGTTCCCCCTATTGTTTCAGCCTTATCTGCTTTGGGCTGTTTGCCCTTTTCGCTTTTTTTATAAGCACGCCCGCCGAAATAGCGGAAGGCTTTGTAAAAATTGTGTTTTCCCGAAGCCTGCTTATTACCGATTATATCTCTGTTGGCGGCATAGGCGCCTCCATTTTTAACGCCGCGGTGTCGGGCAGTTTTGCCGTTGTTTGCCTTTTGGTAACAAGGGTGGCCCCCAACGGGGCACTGGTGATGGTGGTTTGGCTGATTGCCGGCTTTTCCTTTTTCGGCAAAAACATATTCAACATGCCGCCCGTTTTTGTGGGGGTTTGCCTGTACGCCAAATTCCAAAAAGAGCCCTTCTCAAACTTTTCGCTCACCGCCCTGCTGTCCTCGGCCCTTGCGCCGGTGGTAAGCCAGTTTGCTTTTATGGGGCGCTTTCACCCCGCGGCAGAACTGGCCCTTGGCATTGGCACCGGGCTGGCCGTGGGGTTTTTAATGCCCATTATCACCTCCGCCGTTACCCGTGTACACGGCGGGTACGACCTGTACAACGCGGGGTTTGCCGCCGGGCTTATTGCCCTTTTCATTGTGGGTATTTGCAATACCTTTGGCCTGCCCATTGAAAGGGCCACAGACCAAAGCGGCGGCAACAACCTGGTTTTCGCAATTTTTCTGTATGGGGCTTCCCTTTGCTGGCTTGTTTGGGGGTTTCTTCTTCCCGGCCGCAGCAGCCTTTGGGGCAACTACAAAAAAATTCTGCGCCATTCGGGGCGCCTTGTAACCGATTACTACCTTTTGTATGGAAGCGCCTCCTTTATCAATGTGGGGGTGCTTGGCATACTGGCAACCACCATTGTTTTGCTGATGGGGGCCCAGCTCAATGCTTCGGCAATAGCGGGTATTCTTACCATTATGGCCTTCGGTACTTTTGGCAAGCACCCCGCCAATGTGCTGCCGGTAATGGGCGGTGCCGCTTTGATGGCCGCCCTTGGCCCCGATTCCTTTAACTCGCCCGGCAACATCTGTTCCATTCTGTTCAGCAGCGGCCTTGCCCCCATTGCGGGCCAGTACGGTTGGCATTGGGGCATTGTGGCCGGTGTGCTCCACATGTTTGTTGTAAACCTGGTGGGCAGCATTACCGGGGGGCTAAACCTGTACAACAACGGGTTTGCCGCGGGCTTTGTGGCCCTGGTGCTGGTGCCCGTTATTCTTGCTTTTAGAAGGGGGAAGAAACTTCGTGAAACTGAGGTATGAAAAAAAGAGTCGCATATTGAACGATTTGCTGGGCTACTGCCATTTTTTGGGGGCCAACAGCTTTACCATTGGCTTTGAATTGCAGGGGGCCCAGTCCACCATATCCATCGACGCCGGCATTGCCCACATGCCGCAGGAAAATATAGACCATTTGTCTCGAATGCTGAATATGCCTCGCCAGCCGGAAATAGAGCAGAACTACTGGAATTTGAGCGGCGAAGAGGAAATAGACGACGAGCTGAGCCTTGCGGGCATGATGGTGGATACCGCCGAGGTGAATTACCAAAACGGCCGCCTGCACATTGTGGCCCGGCGGCAGGAGCAAAGCGCGGAAGAATAGCCCTTTGGCGCGTTTTTTGAAGCCTTGTATTCCACAATAACCTATGGTATAATTGCTGTAACAGCAAAGGCGCTGGCAACAGGAAGCTTCTATTTTCTGTTGCCTGTTTTTTTTGCAGGCTTGATTATCCTGCGCCGTATTTTGCAAAAATTGCGCCTTAATGACAAAGGAGAAATGAAGCATGAAGCCATACCCCCGCAACGTTGAAATTGATTATTCCAAGTTTGCTGCGGATATTCCTGAAAACAAGCTGGAGGTAAAATTTGGCCTGCCTCAAGAGGTGCAATTCTGCAAAGAATGCGTTATGAGCAACCAAAAGCCAAATTCCTGCTTTGAGTTTGAACATACCATTGATACCCCCAAAAAAAGCATGCACATACAGCAAGACGGCGTTTGCGACGCCTGCCATGCCTGCCACGACAAAGAGGGAAAAATAAACTGGGAGGACCGCGAAGCCCAGCTGCAAGAGCTGTGCGACCGCTACCGCAAAAACGACGGCAGCTACGACTGCCTGGTGCCCGGCAGCGGCGGCAAAGACAGCTTTTACGCCGCCCATATTTTGAAATACAAATACAACATGCACCCCCTTACGGTTACCTGGGCCCCCCACATTTACACCCCCTGGGGCTGGGACAATTTCCAGGCGTGGATTGGCGCAGGCTTCGACAATTACCTGTGCACCCCCAACACCCTAACCCACCGTTTGCTTACCCGCCTTGCCACCGAAAACCTTTTCCACCCC
>JBKEBR010000284.1:0-2691 GCA_047973285.1 Oscillospiraceae bacterium
GTTTGAGCCAACCCCCACACCCTGCATGCCCGCATTTAAATAAGACAGCATGTTTTGGTCGTTGATGCCCCCCATTGCAATTAAGGGAATATGGTTCAGCGGCGCTGTCAGCGCTTTAATATAGGGAATTCCCAGCAAATCTACCGGAAAAACCTTTACAAAGGCCGCCCCAAGGTTATACGCCGCGGCAATTTCGCTGGGCGAAAATGCCCCCGGAATGGAAAGCATGCCAAGCTCTTTGGTTTTTTGAACCACCGCCGAGTCTAAATTGGGTGAAAGCACATAGTGCGCGCCCGCCTCTTTGGCCGCCAAAACCTGGCCGGTGCTCATTACTGTACCGGCCCCAACCCAAAGCCCCTGCAAACCAAGGCTGTTTGCCTCAAAAATAGCTTTTTTAGTGCCTTCAACACCGTTTTCAGCCGCCTGGTTAAAGGTAATTTCGATAAGCCGAATGCCACCGGCATACAGCGCCTTCACCGTTTCCCCTATATTGGGCAGGGAAACATTTCGAAGCGCCACAATTATTTTTTTTTCCAGCACGGTGCTGCGCAATGTATCATTCATAGCTTATCTCCCCAACCAGCCGCCGTCTACGGGTATAACAACGCCATTGATATAGTCTGAATACGAAGAAGCCAGGAAAATGGCGGTGCCCACAATTTCCTCCGGCTTGCCCCAGCGCCCTGCGGGAATGCGCTCTAAAATTTGCGAGCTTCTCACCTTATCATTCACCAGGGCGGTATTCAAATCTGTGTCGAGGTAGCCGGGTGCTATGCAGTTTGCATTTACCCCATACTGGGCCCATTCATTGGAAAGGCTTTTGGTGAACTGCATCACGGCGCCTTTGCTGGCCGCATACGCCGGAATGGTGAGCCCCCCTTGGAAGGACAGCAGCGAGGCCGTGTTGATTATTTTACCATGGCCATTTTTGATCATGGTTTTGCCCACGGCCTGGCAAAGGAAAAATACCGAATTGGCGTTTACATCCATAACAAAGGCCCAATCATCCTGTGGGAAATCTACACAAGGGTGCCTTTTTTGAGTGCCCGCATTGGTATACAGTCTATCGATATTGCCACATTTTTCGGTTATTTCTTCAACCAGCTTCGGAATGCCTTCAAGGTTCGACAAATTATAGTTGTAGGAATAGCATTTTACGCCAAGCGCTTCTATTTCCTTCTGCGTTTCCTCTGAGGCTTTTAAGTCTACATTTACAATATTTACGCCACAGCGCGCATACCCCATGGCCACCGCTTTGCCAATACCACGGTTGGCCCCCGTTACAAGCGCCAATTTTCCTTTTAAATCAAACATGTTTCTGCCTCCAAGCTTGTTTTATTTGTTGAAATTTTCGTCTTCAATTGTTTTCACCATGGCAAGCATGCCCGCCAGGAAATCGGCCCGGGCCGAATCGCAATTTTTGGCAAAGGCGCCGTTTAAAAATGCATCAACCATGGCAAAGGCGTTTTTGCTGCCAACCACGTTGCCGCCCATTGTAATTACATTTGCATTGTTTACCATGCAAATGCCGTCGGCGGTAAAAATGCTTTCGCAGGGCACGGCGTACACGCCTTTGAACTTGTTGGCAACAATTCCAACCCCAGCGCCGGAGCCGCAAATTAATATGCCCTTTGCGTACTCGCCTTTTTGTATAACCGCGGCAAGCGCGGCGGCGGCCTGCGGGTAAAGAACCTTTTCATCCACCGACTGCTGGCCGACATCCACAACCTCGTGGCCTTCTTCTTTTAAATGCTGGAGAACGGCGGTTTTTAAGCCGAACCCGGCGAATTCACTGGCAATAACAACTTTCATCATTCATGTTCCTGTCTTCGGGGCTGTTAAAATAAATTTTCGCTTGCATTAAACGGCAGGTTTTCTGCCTCTTTCACTATTTCCATTCCTTCTGTGGCAAGTACCTGCCCACGCAGCGACTCCGATACCTGAATTTCGTCCATTGACAATGTATTTTTGATCCGTACCACACGAATATTTTTGAAATTTACATCCGCACATGTTTTAATGGCTGCCTGAATACATTGCTTGTCTGTTTCGAATACCATGGGGAATTTTACGACCTGCGTTACCAGGCAGGTAAGGGCATTGGGGTAGCTCATTTCCCTGTCGAATTTGTGCAGGGCGCGTTTTGTAGAGCAATCGGCCATACCCCACCCAACGCCGTTTCCGTGCGATTCCTCTGTAATGTCCAGCACCGCCACACGCTGGGCGGAAATTCCCCCCTGCGCATAGGGCGTTGCAAAGGTGCCGGAAATGTTTGGGTCCATGCCGTCTCCCGAAATGTTTTTGCCAATTTCATCCACCACCAGCACATCGGCGGTATCAATTAAAATTCGGGGCATCATTTTTTTGGCGCGCTCCAGCAGCTCCGGCTCTTTTGTTGTAATTTCTTCGCTGGTTAAGGCCACAATATCGGCGGTGTGCTCGTAGGCATTTTCCAGCAAAGCAACCCCAAACAAAATGTTGGCATTTTGTATAATGGCTTTGCCAAAAAGAGGAACCATTTCCGCCATATTTTTGAAGCCCTTGGCGTGGCAAAATTCTGCCCCGCTTTGCTTGGCAATGCCAATTGCCAGCATTTTCATAAGGCCAGATTCCCACGGCCCCCTGAACGCGGTGTGGGGCTTAATTCTGTTGACAATAACAATTCCGTTGGCCTCGGCGGCGGCGTGGTCA
>JBKEBR010000285.1:0-1609 GCA_047973285.1 Oscillospiraceae bacterium
AGCATTGTCTGAACTAACTGTCTCCTCAATGTTTGAAAAACTTAGCATGAAAGCTGTGCCAATAACAACTATTCCCCGGCAAAGTAGGTGGATAGTTCATATGCGGATGTAACTCTGGAATATTGGCTATGCCTCATGTTGCACAAATAGGGGCCTAACCTTTACAGCGGTTAAAAACTTATGGTAATTATTACATTGCGCTTCATTTTATTAAGATCCTATCGTTGTATTTTATTCGCCCTGGGCAAGCCTTGCCGCCCCAATAACCCCCGCCTTGTGCCCAAGGGTGCACACCTCTATGCGGGTGCAGCGGCCCTCCATGCCGCCAAACACCTTTTGGTTCACCTGCTCGCGCAGGGGCGCCAGCAGGGTTTCCCCCTCTTTGCTGATGCCGCCCGAAAGGCTGATGATTTCGGGGTAAAAAATGTTTACAATGTTGGCAATGCCCACCGCCAGGTAGTGAATGTAGGCTGCCACCACCGCGGCGCCCGCCTCGTCGTTAAGGCGCATGGCGTCGAAGGAGGTGCGCCCGTCCACCACGCCGCGCTCGGCCGCTATTTTCGCCATTTGGCTGCCGGGGTTTTGCTCTATGCCCTCTTTGGTAAGCCGAATAAGCCCGGTGGCCGAAGCATAACTTTCAAAGCAGCCAAGCCGCCCGCAGGTGCAGCGCCAGCCGCCGTCTTTAATCACCATGTGGCCAATTTCGCTGGCGGCCCCGGTGTAGCCGGTTAAAATTTTGCCGTCCAGCACAACGCCGCTGCCCACCCCGGTGCCCAGGGTAATAATAACGGCGCTTTGCGCCCCCTTGGCGCTGCCCGCGTGCACCTCGCCCAAAGCGGCCACGTTGGCGTCGTTGCCCATGGCGGCGGTAAGGCCGGTTTTTGCCAGCAAATAGCCGCGCATGTTAAAGCTGCGCCAGTGTAAATTGTTGGAATACTGCACAAACCCTGTTTCGTTGTTGATGGTGCCGGGGCAGCCCACCCCAAGGCCCGCTATGTCGGCGGCGGTGTAGCCCGCGGCCTGCACCGCCTCGTGCATGGCCAGCACAATATCGTCGCACACCGCCTCGGCCCCGCGCTGCGCCTCGGTGGCGCGGTTTGCCTCGGCCAAAATGTTCCCCTCGGGGGTTACCGCCGCCACCTTAATATTGGTACCGCCAAGGTCTACGCCAACATAAATCATACCGTTTTCCGCCTTTTGTTGTTTTGTTTTCCATTTTACCGCGTTTTGGCAAAAAATGGTATGCCAAAAAACTTTGTTTGCAAAAACCCCGCCTGTTGAACCGGTGGCCACGCTGCCCCAAAAGGGCAGGTTGCCGGCGGCGCCCCAGGGCACGCCGAATTTTTGCCGCTCGCCCGCCCTGCCCGCAGCTGTTACATGCGGTACTTTGCCGCATGCACAGTGCTTTAAGCCCGCAAAGGATAGGCCTCTTCGCCCCGCAAGGCCGTACACCAAAGCCCTTTGCCCATCACTGGCAAGGCCGGTGGCTTTGCCTTACTGTGCAAAAGCCACAGCCGCATGCGGCAGGCCCCGCCGCGAAACGCGTTTACAGGCCGGTTATTACAAAATCGCCCTCGCCCCGCAAGGCCGTACACCAAAGCCCTTTGCC
>JBKEBR010000286.1:0-2850 GCA_047973285.1 Oscillospiraceae bacterium
CCGCGCTGCGCACCGGTGCGCCGTCGTTGGCACCGGGTGTCGAATTAAAGCCCCAAGGGTACCCGGCTTCGGTAACCCAGTCTGTAAAGGTAGCATGGGGGCGGGTGGGGTTTGTGGCGGGGCGGTCGGCGCCGTCGCCATAGTTTACGGTTTGGCTGGCGGGGGTGGGGCTGCCGCCGGTGGCGTCGTAGGTAACGGTAACCTGCGGCAATGGCAGGGCGCCGTCGTTCTGGTAGCTTATGTCAAAATTGTTGTAGGCAAAGGCAAGGCCCTGGCTGTAGGTTTTTGCCCCTTCGCCCGGGTTTACATTGGTGGCATGCAGGGCGGAATAGGTGGGGTCGGTCATGTTGTACAGCGCATTGGCGGTGTTGCCGCTAAAGGTGGTGCCGCTTATGGTAATGCTGCTCAAAAATGTTAAAAGGCTGGCGCTGTCGCTTTTGGAAATGCCCCCGCCGTGCTTGGCGCTTGCGTTGCCGGTAATGCTGCTGTTTTGTATAATTAAACGGCCCTGTTCAAAATAAATGGCGCCGCCGGTGCCGTTGGCGTAGCGGTAGCCGCTGTCGTGGGGCTGGCCGCCCGCGCTGTTGTTGCGCAGTATGCTGTTTGTAACGGTAAGGTTGCCGCTGTTTACCTCCACGGCAATGCCGCCGCCGGTAGAATCGCACCAGTTGCCGTCAAGCAGGCAGTTGTCCAGCGTAACGTTGTTGGTGGCGGTGCTGCTGTCAATGTCTATGGCGCCGCCAAAATTGCGGGAGTGGTTGTTGATAAAATCTGCATAGGCAATGTTGGTGGTGGTGCCCTCAATCAGGCACAGGGCCCCGCCGCAGCTGGCGGCCCGCCCATCCCGGAACATCACCCGCCGTGCAGAGGTACCGGTAACGGTAAAGGTGGCATTGCGCACGTAAATGGCGCCGCCGCTTGCGCCGGTGCGGTAGGGCAGGTCGATGGTGTTTTCTAAAAATTGCGTGCCCGCGCCAACGTTCAGCGTGCCATTGTAGCGGTAAATGGCGCCGCCGTTGGCGTAAGAGGCATTTTTGGAAAACAAAATGCTGCTGGTGCCGTTGGTGCCAATGTTGGCGGTGCTGCCTGCGTGCATGTAAATAGCGCCGCCGTCGCCACTGGCGTAATTGTTGACAAAGCTTACATTGTCGGCAATGGTAAGGGTGCCTGTGTAGTTGTAGCTGCCACTTCCGGCGGCAATGGCGCCGCCCACCCAGGCGCGGTTGCCCTCGAATTTTACGTTGCCGCTAATGCTGGCCGCCTGGCTGCCATACAGGTAAATAGCGCCGCCGGGCTGGGCAGAGCCAATATTGTTGTTCAAAAACTGCGCATTGCCGCGCACGGTAAGAATGGCGCCCCAGGCAAGCACCCCGCCGCCGCCAAGGCCAGACAGCGCATTGTTTTGAATAAGGGTATCCCCTTCTATGGTAAGGTAGCTGTTGCTCACCGCAATGCCGCCGCCCCAATAGCCCTTGTTGCCCGAAATAAGGGAAGAGCCGCCTATGGTGATGGTGGCGTTCATTGTGCCGGACATACCGCTAATGGCGCCGCCGTACACGGTAGAAGGCGCCCAACAGTTTATAATGGCGGCGCTTTGCAGGGTAAGGGAAGAGGAATCTGCATTCGTGCTTTTCACCTCCACGCCGCCCAGGGCGTTTTGCCCATCCAGTGTAACCTGCTCCAGGGTAAGGTGAGAGCCGTTTTCCAACACAAAATGGCGGGCAGGGGTGGCCATGGTAAGGGAATACTGGCTGCCTGCGGCGCTTGTTACCGTAAGGGTTTTGCCGGTTGGCAGGGTTTGTGTGGCGGTAAGCGGTATGTTGGCGGTAAGCTCTATCACCAAAATGCCAGGGTCCGCAAAGGCATCTTCAAATTCCTGCGCGGTGCCTGCTGTGGCGGTTGTGCTAAGCGCGTAGGCGGCCACCCGCATAGAGGGTTGTTCGGCGCCATCTTCCTCGGCAGGCAGGCTTTCGCCCCCGGTGGGGGTGCTTTCCTCCCCCGGCAGGGGGGAAGTGGTTTCCGCCTCGGTGGCAGGGGGCTGGGCCCCGGTGCTTTCGGCAATGGAAAGGGAAGAGCCGGAAATATCGTCTGTGCCCTCCGCCCCGGCGCCCAACGTGGCGGTAAACAATAGGGCAACAGTGAGCACGGCGGCAAAAAGGGCAGCCGTAAGCCGTGTTTTCTTGGGTGGTTTGTGGGCGGGGGTGTTGTTTTTCATGGTTTCCTCCTGTAACTGGTAAAGCCCATGGGAAAGGGGCAGGTGAATGGTAACAAAAGGTTGGAGCATGGGCCATAGTTTACCCATTCCGTCAATAAAGACAATACCGGAAACAGTTTTCCTTACAATAAAGCCAGAACAAAGCATACAGCCCGGTGCGGCCGCTTGCCCCAAAAGGCGGGGCGCTGCGGCGCGCGGCTTTTTAAAACCAAGGGTGGCAGGGGAAGTGCCCGGCCCCCGAAGAAAGCCCGCCGCCGGTACAAACCGCAGCGGGGTGTAGTGTAAAGGCGGCAAAACGGTGCTGCGTACATTCCGCCTCAACCTGCGCCCATTATAGCACCGGGGCCGCCCGGTTCAAGTAAAAATTATGTGGTGATACGGTATTTGTGTGAAGCGGTTTGGCAAGGCGAAAAGCTGCGCCAAAGAGGAAAAAGCCTTGCAAACGCAAAGGGTTTCTATAAATATATCGAAAAAACGATAAAAATTTTTCCCACACAGTTTTTCTTGCCTTGCCGCACAATTGTTTGCAGAGAAAGAAACGGTTGTTTGCGGTTTTTTTTTGCCGGGCATTTTTTGCAAGCCGGTTTGCGCCAAAAACACCCCTCTAAAAGTAATAATTGTATAATTTTCTTTTA
>JBKEBR010000287.1:0-12963 GCA_047973285.1 Oscillospiraceae bacterium
AGGTCAACCATCAAATCGCCCGGCAGAAACCGCTTTGTAACATAGCTGGTTTTGCCGCTGGCAGGCGCGCCCCAAACTATAACCGTTCTTTGTGGCACAATATTTCCTTCTTTGTCATACTCAAACCGGCCTTCATTCTGCTGCATTTTTGCTTTGCGCATCGCTTCAAGATGTATTTTCTTATGGCAATCAAAGCACAGCAGTTGCAGGTTCCTGTGGTTAAGTGCAATATATGGGTCGTTTATATTTTCTGGTGTAAGAAAGATAATGTGGTGGACTTCATCGCCCGGCGCACCGCACTTTTCACATATTCCCAGCATTTTTGTATAATATCCATCGCGAGTAGAAAGCCACGGTTCCGTGTTATAAAACTTCTTTGCAAAATCCCGTGCCATTATTTCCTTTTCTTGTCTGCCTTTGTGCCCACCACTTTTTCAATTATTCTTTGGGCAACAACCCCGCGCAACCAACTATTTGTCGGTATTTGTAGGCTGTGGCAAGTGCCCCGCAGGCAAACAACTAGGCCCTTATAATCTAACTGCCCCCATCGGCAAGCGTTGCATTTTTTTGAGTTCATCTTGGCTGCCACCTTTCGCATAAAAAAAGGTCAGCAGCCAATGCTGCCAACCTTTTGATTTTTTTACACCCTAAGCATAATATATTGCCATAGTGAAAAACAATGCAGTGTTTTAAATTTGCAGTTTGTCCAGCGCTGAATTTTGCAAGTCAAGCATCCGGCGCACAGAATATTCCAACCGTTCGGCTATGCTTTCCCATGTAAGCCCGGTAATGTATTTGTACTTCATGGCAATACTTTCGGTGCCTTCCAAAGTGTCCAGTATATCAGATACCCGGCGTAAATCTTCCATTGCTGCAGCGAATGACTTTAAGTATTCTGATTTCATTGTTTCCAGCTGTTCCAGCACCATTTCTTGCTTTGAGCCGTCCGGGGCCGACGTGGGCATGGCTGAAATAATTTGCGTTACCTTTTGGGGCAATTCTTGCAGGCGGTCTATTTCCTCGCTGCAAAAATCCATGTGGAATACGCTTCTGCGGTAACTGCGCAGTATTTCTTTTTTTCGTTCCCGTTCGTCGCGTATTTCCCGGCTTTCGTTTTTATTGCCTACCATATACCCCCCTATTCTTCCGGTAACCGCATTGCGCCTATATGCTTATTCCCCAAGGCGTTTAAGTCTTTAAATATACCCTCAAAAACTTCCATTGCCCTTTGGGGCGTTTCGTATTTCGCCAATGTAGTGCTTTGCCCGTTTACCATTTCGGCAACAATGCTTCTGTTTTTGACTTCGATTTCAAGTATATTTTCAAGGTTGACGGCTGCGCTTATCGGTAAAGTTGGGGCATTTTTCAAAAGCCACATTTTTTACCCTTCCTTCCAAACCGTAAATATCACATATCCATCTGGAATGCCGAACGCAGGCCCGGAAAGCATATACTTTATTACGCCCGCAAATGTGCGGCCTGTATATTCCTCTGTTTCCGGGTTCCATTCTTCCAGCATTACATGCTCACCTACTTCAAAATTGCGGTCATTTACCCTAAATTCCCACGGCTTTAAACCGCTTTGTGTAGCTTCAAATTCGCGCGGCCACGTTTTCAAACAATGTGTTTTCGGCCAAAGTTTCGTGGATTGCGGTTCCGCTGCTTTCGCTTTTGCTGCTGGCTTTGCAATATCCGCTTTGCCGCCTGCCTGTATCTGCTGGGCAGCCTTGGCCTGCACCGGTTCGGGTTGCTTTGCCAAATCGTAGGCAGCAGAAATGCCGATATTCCCGACTCTGAATTCTTCTTGCAGTTCCGGCAGCAACTTTTCCCCGATAGCCTCGGCCCGCGCAACCTGGGTGGGGGAAGTTTCAAACATTTCGGCCACAATATCCCGCAGGCGGCCCCGGAATTTATACCCGCCCTGCTTTAAGTCCTGCAAGATTTTGCGGGTTTCGTTTATCTGCCGAACCTTTTCCGCGTCCGATATTTCGCGGGCCGTGCTGTTTTGCATTATGCGTTCCAGCTGTTCCAGCTGCTGGCTTGCGGGGTCTTTAACCTTGCAGGGTATCTTTGCAAATTCCGTATTGCCATTTTCTGCAAGCAGTTTAAATGCCCTATACCTGCGTTCCCCGTCAATGATGGTGTACGTATCGTTCCGGTAATCTTGTTTTACTGTAATATCATGGTTCAGCCCGAAGGTTTCAATGCTGGCGGCAAGAGCTGCAATATCGCCCACGTTGTAAAAGTTTTCGGGCGAAGGCGTGATGCGGTCTAAATCTATCAGCACCGCTTTGCCTGCGCTTTCCTTCGGTTCCGGTTCATCCTGCCTGCTTTGTTGGTTTAGCGCGTCCAAAATATTAAACTTTGCCATTATCAAACCCTTCTTTCTTTTTCGTCTCTTCAATTTCCAATTCTGCTTCTACCGAAAGAATTGCGGTTTGCGCAGCAGCAACAAAATTCTTTACGAAGTTTTCTAATGCATTTACCAATGTGGACAACAAATCGTCCATTGTGCTTGCAAATTGCGGCGAAATAATCAACAACCGCAACACTAGAAAAGAACAGTTGCCTGAAGCAAGCCTTGCCACACTTTTTGCAACGTTTCTTTGGGCCCCTTCGGCCATCAATAGTTTTATGAAGCGTTTTCTTGTCATTGCTGTGCCCCCGCCCCTTTTCCATCAGCTGGCTTTTGTGGTGCCGTAGTCCAAAAGTATCTTTTTACGCTCAAATACCCACCCTGCGTGTATTCTTCATATCCATCGGCCCATAGCTTTTTCTTTACGGCGGGCCAAAGAGCTCCTGTTAACAACTTTTCATAGCCTTGTATGCGGGCAACTTTCAGCGAGCCCTTTACCGTGATATATTGCAGCCATACTCTTAACATCGTGAATATCGTTAACATATTTATTCCGCTTTGGCCTCCATGCAATAATCTAATTGTTTTTCCAGTTCCATGCGTAGTTCACCATAAAGGCGGGCAAGTTCCGCTTGGCTGGTCGGTTGGGCCATCCATTCTTGTAACACTTCTTTCATTTCTTCCAATTCAACCATTTTGGGCGTCCATCCACTTTTCAAAAGATTTTGTGCAGTCGGGGCAAAGTTCCTGTTCTCCGCTCGTGTAACTGTACCCGCCAAAACCGAATATTATAGTTGTGCGCACCGTAACCATTCTTGTAACAGGAAAAACAGCATCTTTTATTTCTTTGCCGCAGCGGTCGCATAGTCTAACCGTTTTTTTCACTTCCGGCCTCCTTTGGGTAACGCTCTTCGGCTTGTTCCCTGTCTGGCAGGCTCCACAGCGGGGGCCTATCAAACACCCCGGGGTTATCCACAATTACCATGTGCAGCGCATTTGCCAGTTCGTCTATTTTCTTTTCGCTATAGTCAAAGTACCCTAAGTGGCTATATATGGCATGCAGCATTTCATGTAAAAACGTTACTTCGCGCATTGCTTGGGCCTTGCTGGGCCATATCCGTATTGCCAGTTCCGCAAAAATGGTTTCGCCTTGATATTCCTTCCCTATGGATATTTCTTCCGTTTGCTCCACGGTGTAAATTTTTCCACCCACTTTAAGGCTTTTCGGGATGTTCATTTTGGGCCTCCTTTGCTTTTTTGGCGGCTTCACAGGTTCGCAACAGTTTGTCATAAACCTTGGCCTTTCGGTCTTGGGTTGTTGTGCAATGCCCTGGGCCGGTTTGCACATAATTATGGCTGTTATTCTTGGATTTGCACATTGTGCAAAATATTTTTTCATCCACGCCATAATCGGCAATAGGAAATTCGCATTCTGCGCAATAGGTAATATGGGCATCAGTGTTACAGGTGATTAAATCCGCGCCCCACTCCACCGCCTTTTCCAACCGGGCCTTTAGGGCGGCGTTTTCGGCTTGGAGGCGTTCCAGTTCTGCCGGGATGGCAGGTAAATCATCATTCGCAGCTGCTACCTGCCGCGCCCTATCATCCCAATATTCATGTGCGTATACCTTGCGGCTATCAGTGCCAAAATATTGCACATTTGCCGGGATATTCGCGTTCACGGTGTCAAAGTGTAAACCGTGGTTTATACACCACAAAACAGCCGCTTGCAGCAAATCACCTTCGCGGCAAGTCCATAAAATCAGCAAGGCCCCATTTGCTTGTTGTTCCAGCAAGGCGGTTATGGCGGGCCGGTTCGGCGCCCCAATTTCGGGGTATTTGTGTTCGCACAATGTGCCGTCAAAATCTACGGCAATTATTTTTCTATATTCCCCCATGCTTAACCGTCCATTTCCGTGTCCGTTTCGGACACATTTATTTTTTGCAGGTATTCTTCCACCAGCGCGGCATAATCTTTGGACGCCGTGCAGCGCGGCGAAAAGGCGGGCAGCGGCACACAGGCAAATGTGCTATTGCCCACCGTTACAGTAGAACGAATTTGCGTTGCAAAGGCTGGGTACCCGCTTTGCGTAAGCAGCCATCCACAGCCCTGCCGGTTAAGGTTGTTGCGCTGCACCACCGTTGCAAAGCAACCCTGCAATACAATATTCTTGTTTCCCGCCGCTTTGATGTTTTCAATTTGTTCGGTTAATACTTCCAACCCTTCGAAGGCCCAATTGTCAATTTTTACGGGTATTAAAACATCATCTGTGGCAAACAGCGCATTTATTGTTGCCATATCCACAGACGGGGCATTGTCGATAACAGCAAAATCATACTTGCTATCCCATGGGGCCAAAGCTGCCAGCAGCCTTGTGTGCTGCGGCGCCGTGGTGTCCATTAAAACATCCTTTACCGCGATTTCAAGTGTCATGTTTGCGGGCATTATATCCAGCCCCGCATACTGCGTTGGCCGTATAACCGCGCCCGCCCCGCACTGTTTTGTTATCACATCCGCAATGCTTGGGCGGTCATAGCTGTGGCACCCCAGCATTTTAGACGCGTTGCCCTGCTTATCGTTGTCTATCAGCAGCACCCGCTTTTGATATTGGGCGGCCAGAATGAAAGCAATGGAAACCGCCGAAATGGTTTTGCCCACACCGCCCTTTAAATTGATAATTGATATAACACGCATTTTTTATATCCCCTTTCGAAAAATGTTTACCGGTGGCCTTATCCCCATGTAATCGCAAATTACAATTATTGCCGCTTCGCAGCCTTCACACACAGCCGTTCTGTACCCGCCTTCTTTCAAAAATGCCAACCATTCTTTCTGCCGTTCGCTGGTCGTTTCGCCCTTGCGCTTCATCTCCACGTACAATCCATGGAAACCATTGCGGGCCACCGGCAAGCACAAATCCGGCACACCCGATTTCACGCCCTGGGCCTTTAATTTTCCTGCAACCGCTTTGTTACGCAAACCCCCGTTTGGCACGTGGTACAGGTAATCAAGTTCGGGGCAGGCCCCGCTTTGCCACAAGGCCCATTCAAAAAGCTGCTGCTGTTCAACATCTTCCTTGGGCGGTGGTATTTTGTATGGGTTTTTCATTTTCAAAACCTCCAATTTTCGGTGCGCAGCGTAAATGCATCCCCGCTTTGCTGAATATCCGGGTAATTGTGGTTTGCAATCTGCATGGCGTATTTATCTATCTCGTAGGCTTTGTAAATAACATTTGTAAATCCCAACTTATCAAGGCAATACCGACCTGTGCCTATACCGTCATACATGGATAATGCCAGTATTGCGGTGTCGCGCGGTACATTCCGCAGGCCGTGGCGCAGGATATGTATAATAACCTCTGCCGTCCAGCCATTGCCCAGCCCCTTGTAGCACTGCGTGGCGCTAACCCCTGCGCTTGATGTGTAGCCGTCCGGCAGGGTTTGCAAGCGTTCGCACTCTGTAACGGTCAATTTGCGGATGATGTAAAACCCATCAGCAAGTTTTATGGGGTATTGTTTGTCTTTTATGGTTATAAGGCCGTTTTGCACCTCGTAGATGGGGTATTGCTTGCCGCCAGTATAGGGCACCGCATACAATCCGGTTTTTGCACCCTGCCCGCCACCATTGCCGCATAAGGTAACGCCTTTGCCGTCCGCAGAGTAAACCCGGTATTGCTGGCTGTCAAAGTCCGTATTTTTCGCGCCGCTTTCTATTGTACCTATGCGGATAGGGCCTAAATCATCAAATGATAGTTGCACGGGTTGGGCGACCCCACTTGCGGGGTAGTGCCCGCCGCCATTAAAATAATTTGCTGGGGCGCTTTTGTAGTATTGGGCTTTTAACGCATAGGCTTTCCCCTGTTCGGTAATTCCAATCGGTTCAGCAACCATTTGCCTGCGCCCGCTTTGCAGCACATCCCGCAATAAAATACCTCTGTCCTCCGGCTGTGGGATATGTTCGCCCAGCGGCGTAACATAAAATCTCCAGCGGGTTTGCGCGGATACACGGGCGCTGTTAATCAGTGTTAGGCCATGCCCTAGTTCTTGGCAAATTTGGTTTTTGATAGCGGGCGCTGCGCTTTTATTGTTTTCGTAAAGGAAAAAATCTGGCTGAAACCTTTCTTTTGCGATTGCGTAATTTTTGAATAACTCCCAGCCTATGCCCTCCGCTTGGGTTTCCCGGTTTTGGGTTTGTGCTATACTCCATCTGGTGCATGGGCTACCGCCCAGCAAAATTTTGTACATTGCCATTAGTTCCTTTCCCGTCGAAAAGGCGTGCGCACTTTAAACATGTACCTAATGACTTTTAATTTTTTATAAAATCTTTTAATTGTATTTGCTGCTCAAAATTCATCCATAGCGTTTCCGTTCGTTGGGTTGCATTATTGGCTCGGCCAGTTTTCTGTGCCTTATGCCATCCAACAAGGCGGCATTGTATAGGTCGTTTTCGTAGCCGGATAAAATTACAGCGCCCTTGTGGGCCAGTAGGGCGTCTAAAAGCGCATTGTGTTGCTGTTCGTCCATCATTTCGGCCCGGTAAATCCGTTT
The DNA here is from genome assembly GCA_047973285.1 of Oscillospiraceae bacterium. Classification (GTDB taxonomy): domain Bacteria; phylum Bacillota; class Clostridia; order Oscillospirales; family Ruminococcaceae; genus JAAYCI01. The sequence continues at coordinate 6,905 of JBKEBR010000287.1, forward strand.
ATTATTGCGCAGGCTGCCAATATACGGCGGGTCGGCATATATCAAACAATCCTCTGCATTGCAAGCGCGTATCAGCTGGACAGCGTCCGCATTTTCAACCTGGACACCTTTTAGCCGTTCCGTGGCCTGCAGTACATCTGCCGGCACATTTGCCCAAACCTGCGGGTTTATCGGGCCGTTGGAGTGCTTGGTATTTTTCCATCCGCAGCGGTCAGCCATTTTACTGCCAAAACCCTGAAAGCACCGAACCGCGAAGCGCCGGGCATCTTCCACGCAATCGCCCGTCAGCTGTATTTCTTCCCCAGCGTGGTTTTCTTGGATTTCGTTATATTCTTGCCGGGCGTAAGGGGTTAGATTTATGGCGCGGGCCAGCTGCTCTGGATAATCGCGCACAGCCTTAAAGTAATTAACCACCATGCCGTCAACATCGCTTATCGTTTCAAACCGCGCTTTCGGTTTTTTAAAAAATACTGCGCCGCTGCCAAAGTAGGGTTCAAGGTAAAACTTGTGCGGCGGCATGTGTTGCACAATCCAATCGGCATAAGTCCACTTGCTGCCCGGATATTTTAAGACGCAGTTCACACTCTTGCCCCCTCAAACATTTTTTTCTTTTTTGGTTCTGGCTTCGCGTTCGGCAGCATTCGGTAAAACCGGCAGGGGGCCATTGTCAGCGGGTTTTCGTATGTTTTCACCACATCGCCATCTTCGAATTTTTGCAAATAATAGCCCTTGTACGGTTGCGGGGTGCGGTTCCACACTTTTTTAATTGGTGTGCGCTTTACCGTTGGCCTTTTTAAATTTTTGGAAGCCGCCCAGCGCCTAACATGCCGCCCGGCACCGTCATACCTGTTTTTTGTTTCTTTTATCAGGTAGTAAGCCAAATTTGTAATGTGGTTTAGGTCGTTTATGGGCGTACCCCGTAACATGCCGCCCCCGGCAGCCCGCCATATTTTTTGCAGCGGGCGTATATCTACCCCTTCAATTACAATGTGGTGGTGGATGGCCGACGCTTCATATTCCGTGGTATGGATATACTTAAATTCTTTCCCAAGCGATTTTCTAAAATATTTCCGGGTTTCTTCGATAAATTTTTGCAGGTTTGCTTTTGACTGCTGCGGGGTCGGCCTATCTTCGCGTCGGTATGTAAGCACACAATGCCAATCCCCCGGCTTAAAATTGCAAAACATTAAATGCCGCAAAGTCGCTTCGGCTATTTCATCATTCACTTTTTGCATTTCCAATGGCGTGGGGTTCTGGCGGGGTGCCTTTTTATCATGCTTTCCCAGCCGGGAAGAACATGTTTCCGTTACTTCTATTACATCACCGGCGCGCACAATCTTGCGGTAACATTTCATTCGTGCGCATCCCTTCTATTTTGCCGCCCTGGCAGGCCACTTATTAATACCTGAACCAAGGCGCTAAGCGGCTTTGCGCCGCTTTACTTTTAGGGCGAAGGGTGGTATACTTTTGGTAGTTTAAGTTTCCACCCAATTGCTTGCCCCCGGTGAATTGCAGTTCACTGGGGGCTATTTTTTTTGCGTAAATTTGCTTCATGTGCCTGCCGCGCCATGCTCAACAGTTCTTCCACAAAATCATTTGTAAACGGCACTACCGGCATTATTACAGCCCGCAGCATAAACCCGGCTTTTAAAACAATGTAAGCGCTGCCGTTCATGGTTTCACGCACAAAATATTCCAATCCATCTATTTCATCGGCCACGGGGGCAAGGTTTGCGGCGTCTATAAAAACAATTTCCTTGTCAGTTTGCAGCAATATCAATTCGCGGCCACCAAAAATAAGGCGGGTTTTAAATTCTTCTACCTGCTTTTCATTTTGCACAACATCGGCAAAGTCAATTCCCAATTCCTCGGCGTCTTTGGTTTCACAAAAATATTTTTTTTGGTTTTTTTCCGGCACGTCGAAAATTTGAAAAAGAACATCCTCTTCCATATAGGGCAGGCTCGCCAACGGGAAGCAGGCCCCGCCATTGCTTACCCATTGCTCTATTGCCCCGCCGCCCACCGGCCTGCGGTTGTAAATTCTAATGACTTCATTTTTTGCGCACAATTTGGCTATTGCCTTAATTTTCATTTGCGTTTTCCCCCTTGTAGTTGTAGCCCTCTGCTTCGCGGGCCAGTTCGGCTTTATAGGCCCATGGCACGAAGGGCGGCACCAAGCCCCGGCCCAGCAAATAGGCATGTTCGTTCGTGTCGTGATACTTCCCGACGCAGGCCCAAAGCTGGCGGTTAAAATCCCGCCACGTGATAACCCGGCCCACACCGTCGCCCCCGGCTTTTTCCGCTTCATACAGTAGCGCCTGGGCGGCATAAATAAACGCTTCCACCTTGCTGGCAACATCCATTTGGGCAAAATAACGGGCGTCGCCCATCACTTCCCGGCTTTTTACATCATCTTCCAGCGCCCGCGCTATCCCGTTCAATTTTTCCACCGGCACATGCTTAACCGTAGGCCATTCTGGGTAATACGTGCCCAGCGGGGGCGGCGGGCAAGCTGTGTGCTGCCAAAGTTTATGCAGCGCCAGCTGCACGGGGCGTTCCTGTTCCCGCCGTTCCGTCATTGTTATTTGTTCCATTTGCACATTCTCCTTTTTTGCAGTCGCACTTTTCGCCGGGGTCAAGGTTGCACCCGCATTCCGGGCACGTAATATAGGCCGCCATTTTTCCACCTTCTTTCCTTATATATAGGGGCTGGCATTTTAAACCGCCCTGTGTCCCCGTTTGCTGCGCTCCTTTTGGGGGGCTGCCACCGCCGCTTTGGGCACCTGCTTTGCCTGCATCGGCATTACCACGTAACCCAAAAACACGCAAACCAGCAGCAGGCCCGCCGCTATGCCCAGCATTACAAGCGTGCCGGTTAAACTTTCGGTTGCCCCGGCAAGAAACATGCAAAGGCCAATCAGCCCAAACAGAACATGCAGCACAATTCCACAAATTGCATTTTTCATAGTTTCCCTCTATTCTTCAATTTTTCGAATTTGCCCCGCAGCCGTAGCCGCTGGCTGTTGGCTTGGTTCTCCATTTTCAAGCACATTTATAGTGCCCTCTATGCTTATCAGCCATTTGCGGCCCGTCCATGTGGCGGGGATGGTTTTTTGCACCGCAAGTCTCCGTATCAGTTTTTCGCCTAACGGATAGCCCCGGCTTGCAAGTATTTGCGCCGCTTTTTGAGGTGGCGCGATTTTTAGGCAATTATTCATAGGCTCCAAGTGGGCGACCCTCCTTTGTTTTGCCGCCTATTGGACGGCTTTTTTGTTGTTTTCCTTTTTTTGCAATGCTATACTTATTCCAAAATCACGTTAAAGGGGTGTAATATGGAAACAGAAAACTTTGACCTCTTCGAAGATGATTTCAAAATCATTTTGGAATCTTTGAAACTTTTTATTTCAGAAAAACAAATTGACGATGTAAGCCCCTCTGTCAAATTCAGAAATGACATTTTGGCAAGTAGTACCTTGAAGAAAATCAGTGAGCATGAAGAGCATTTCAGTGCCGAAGATTTGCGCATTATTGTTGTTGCTCTCCATCACCAAAAAATCACTTTGCACGACAAATTGAGCAGAGAAAGCAAGCCTGCTATAAGGCGGCAAATAGAAAAGGTAAACACCTTGCTCAATTTTTTTGTAGAATCCGGGCGTGCGCAGGGGCTGCCGCTTTAAAATTAATTTTTATTTCTACCGCTTTGCCGCTAAAATCTTGCTTTAATAGTCTTAAAAATTCTTGTTTGAGCTGCTTTATGTCCGTTTTTTCGTACATTTACAAAATCATCCCCTCCCCGCCTATTGGGCGGTATCAGCTAAAAAGTAAAAGAAGCAGAAACCCTTGAATGAAAAGAACAAACAAAATCGCAAGGGCATAGAACAAATCTATAAAGCTAAACGGTTTCATAGTTTTGGCTTCCCCGCCGCCTATTGGGCGGCTTTTTTGTTGTTTTCCCCTTCCCCTGCGTGGTATTATTTCGGTAAGAAAGGAGGTGAATTATAAATGGATAGACCAACACTAAAAAAATATATTTGCAACCACTTTGCCCGCAGTACAGAATTGGAACAGCTGGAAGCCAACAAAATTATACTTTTGACAGCCGCAGGTGTTATTGTTGGCTCTTTGTCAACCGCAGATGAGAAAACAACGGATAAAAACGACATTGTTACCCTGCTTGCCAAAAAGACAGGCGACGGCTATTTGGAAGAATATGCGCTTCCGAACAACAAGCCCTTGCCGGATACGGATGGGTACATCCCTTTGAAAGATGTTGTGCTAAAATCCGGGCCCGACAGTATCAACCTTCCCCGGCTCATTGTTTTTTTTGATGAAATCATTGGCATTACCTTCGGGCAAATTGACTGAAACTGTTTGAATAAATTGCCGTTCATGTAGCGCCACTACAAGGGCGGCAATTTCTTGCGGCGTTCCTTTTATTTCCATATTTCCTCCCTGCCGCCTATTGGGCGGCTTTTTTATCGGCGTTTTTGTGTGCCATTTCCATTGCAAATATTTCCGCAACGGGAATATCAAACGCTGCCGCCAATTTTTCCATGGTTGCCACAGACATGTCTTTTTGCCGGTCTGAATGCTCGATTGCATTGTAGTTACTTTGACCCATCATCCCGCGTTCTGCGGCCTGCGCCTGCGAAAGCATTTTCTTGCGTCGCAAGGCAATCAAATAATCGCGCATCACCTCGCCCTCCTTCCCTCACGTTATGTGGTTATAATACCACTATATGTGAGGAGTGTCAACCACTTTATGTGAGTTTTTTAAAATATATACAATTTTTTATGTACTTTAACCACACTTAGTGGTAATCTATAAGCGAAAGGTGAGTGATTGAAATGTTCCGCATTTATTTAAAAACGGCGCGTGAACGCATGGGCCTTTCTCAAAAAGAGTTGTCTAAAATGCTCGGTGTATCAGCGGGTTCTGTCGGCAATTGGGAGGCTGGACTTCGTGAACCCGGCCTTGAAACAATTGCTAAAATAGCTTCATCCCTTAATGTTTCGGTTTCGTATTTAATTAATGGCACCGAGGAACAAAAAAATAACCCCCCGCCTGCAGGTGCAAGCGAGGGGTTGAATAACATATATTTTAGCCTTGCAAAAGAATTGCAAACAAAAAAAATAGACCCGGAAGATGTACGCCATATTATAGACTTGCTGGAAGGTAAAAAATGACGAAAGCGGAATTGTATTGCAGGGTTGATGATATACGTAGGCGATACGGTTTTGCTGCTTCCCGCGACCCGCTTTGCATGGAATTGTTTTGCAAACGCTTGGGCCTGCGCGTGGAGTATTACCCCTACAAAACCAAGGGCTTGCGCGGGGTTGCTTTAATAGATAAGGATATGATTTCCATAAATTCAAACATTGCGGAAATTTCCCGCAAATTTTATACAGGCCATGAATTGCTGCATTTTTTCTTTCACGCGGAACGGCAGCAGGTTTTTAATTGCTTTGAAACGCCGCCAAAAGATGATTTTATGGAATGGGAAGCGAACGAAGGGGCCGCCGAATTCATTCTGCCCCGGCGCGCCTTTTTACATTATGTTGCCGACGCGGCCCCGGACATCCACGGAGGGCGGCAATATTACGCCCTAAAACGGAATATGGCAAAGCATTTTAATGTATCGGCCCAAAACATTCATTACCGATTTCAGGGCCTAAAATATGAAATTGCCCAATGCCTCACCGGCACACCAATAAACCAAATTATTTATTTATCTGAAAAGCAACAACAGCATGCCGGTATTCGCATTTTCTCCTTAAATGAAATTTACCCGGACATTTTCACGCCCGGCGATATGCAAACCATATATGCGCGGCGTGGCTGCGGCGATGTTGTTAATTTTGGTGTTAAATTTACATCTGCGGCAGCCCTGCCCGTATGGCTATAATTATGTTAAAAACCGCTTTGCGGTAATTTTATAAAAATAAAAGGGGATATGGAAAATGAAGTGCCCAAAATGCAGTACGGAATACAACGAACTCGCCACAAAGTTTTGCCCGGAATGCGGTACACCTTCGAAATTCTTCTGTTCAAAATGCGG
>JBKEBR010000288.1:0-2287 GCA_047973285.1 Oscillospiraceae bacterium
CTTTACAACAAAATGATGTGCTGCACCGGGCGGGCCTAGAATAAGGCCCGCCTGTTGTTTTGCCCCCTGCCTTAAAGAATGGTGTACCCGCTTTCCTGCAAAAGCCGGAGGCTTTTTTGCAGGTTATGCTCTTTTACAAAAATATAGTCTGTATTGTAGGTGGAAACCACAAAAATACTGATGCCCTCCCCGGCCAGCACCGCCGCTATTTTTGAAATTACCCCCACCATTCCAAAATCCAGAATTCCCTGTATTTTAAGCGCCCTCCAGCCGGTTTCCACCGGGCCCGCCCCTTTGGGAACCCACCCGGCTTCACACACCAGCGAAATTTCCTCGTCCGTTTTGGAAAGGAACACGAAATCCCTGTTAAAATTCACTTCACTTATGCTTTGTACTTTACAAACCGCAAACTCCATACCCAGCCGCTGCAGCCGCAACATGCGCTTTCCCCCTTGTTATTCTGCCATGCCCGCAAAATGAAACTTTAAAATACAACAGCCCCACAAGCCGGGCCAGTAAAAATACTGCGCACAGCCTGCGGGGCATATTACAGAACAAAAACACATACAATTCCCGTATACAAACTTCAATCGCAAATTTAGAAAACAAACAAAAACACAGAAAAAACACGCGCTATAGAAAAGCCTGTGCTTTTATTTTTCAGTAAGAACAAATAATACAAACCACCGCAGGCAAAACACCTGCAAACCCTTGGGTTTACTCTGCCCTATACAATTCTTTCGATATTGTTTATGGGCAGGGTGTTTTTGTAGCGCTTGCGCACGGCGCCATATTCCATTTTGGGAGCCGCGCCCTTGTCGATTGTTTGCTCGGTAACGGTAACCTTAATAATGGTTGGGTCGCTGGGAATATCGAACATTACCTGCATAAGAGATTTTTCCATAATGCCCCGCAGGCCGCGGGCGCCGCTTTTAAGCGCAATGGCCCTTTTGGCCACGGCGTGCAAAGCCGCGTCGGTAAAATCCAGCTCAACATTGTCCATTTTAAACAGCAGTTTATACTGCTTGAGCAGGCTGTTCTTCGGCTCTTTCAACACCCGAATCAGGGCATCTTCATCCAAAGAATCCAGCACGGCAATTACCGGAATACGGCCCACCAGCTCCGGAATAAGCCCAAAGCGAACAATATCCTGCGGCTCTACATCCTGAAAAACATTTTTGTTTTTGTCGGTGAATTCATCTTTCAGCTTAGAGCCGAACCCCAGTGCAGAGGTGTCGGTGCGCTTTTTGATGACCTTATCCAGCCCGTCGAAGGCACCGCCGCAAATAAACAAAATATTCTTTGTGTCTATTTGTATAAATTCCTGCTGCGGGTGCTTTCTGCCGCCCTGCGGCGGCACGTTGCTAACCGTGCCCTCAATAATTTTTAAAAGGGCCTGCTGTACGCCTTCGCCCCCAACGTCCCTTGTAATAGAGGGGTTTTCGCTTTTGCGGGTAATTTTATCAATTTCATCGATATAGATAATGCCCCGCTCGGCCTTTTCAATGTCAAAATCGGCCGCCTGAATCAGCTTCAGCAGAATGTTTTCAACGTCTTCGCCCACATAGCCCGCTTCGGTAAGGGTGGTTGCATCGGCAATGGCAAAGGGAACCCCCAGCATGTCTGCCAGCGTTTGGGCCAGCAGGGTTTTGCCCACCCCCGAAGGGCCAAGAAGAAGCACATTGCTTTTTTTAAGCTCCACATCATCGGCTTTGATGTTGAAAATACGTTTGTAATGGTTGTACACCGCCACCGAAAGAATGGTTTTGGCGTCGTCCTGGCCAATAACATACTGGTCTAACCCCGCTTTAATTTCCTGCGGGTTCAAAATATTCATTTCCATTCTGGGTGCACGGGGCCCGGGCTTCGCCGGGGCGCGGCCTGCTGTGCGGCTTCGCCGGGGCGCGCCTGCAAAGCCGTCGTCTTCGTCTTCCAGCATGTGGTAGCAAAGCTCTATGCACTCGTTGCATATATTAACGCCCGGGCCAATAATCATGCGCTCCACTTCGTCTTGCGTTTTACCGCAAAAGCTGCAGGCAAGCGGCTTTTCTTTTGGCGGGCCACTTTTGTTCATGGTAGCCATAGCTCTCCTTCTGTCTGGCTCAAATTATAGGCAACTGATTAGCGGGAGGTGATGATTTTGTCTACAAGGCCATAGGCCTTGGCCTCTTCCGCCGTCATAAAATTGTCTCTGTCGGTGTCGCGCTCAATGGTTTCCAGCGGCTGCCCGGTTGCAGCCGATAAAATAACATTCAACCGGTGGCGAACCTTTAAAATATGCTCGGCC
>JBKEBR010000289.1:0-3946 GCA_047973285.1 Oscillospiraceae bacterium
ACGACGAAGCCTTTAGCTACTTTAAAATGGGGTATGCCAGCGCGCTTTCCTGGGTTTTGTTTGTTATTATTCTGGCGTTTACCGCCATCTTTTTCCGCTTTTCCAGCGCGGCTACCTATTACGAAGACGGGGGTGCATTCTAATGAACCGCATTGCAAAAAAAAGGGCCGCTACCGTTGTTACCCATTTGGCAATGGTTTTAATTGGCCTTATCATGATGTACCCCCTGGTGTGGATGCTTTTTTCTTCCTTCAAAAACAACAGCGAAATTTTTGGCTCGCTTGCCCTGCTGCCCAAAGAGCCCGTGTGGGACACCTACATAAAGGGCTGGCGCGGCACCGGGCAAATTACCTATACCACCTTTTACCTGAACACCCTTACCATGGTGGTGCCCACGGTTGTTTTAACGGTGCTGTCCTGTTCGTTTGTGGCATACGGCTTTGCCCGCTTCCGGTTCCGCTTTAAAAAAGCCCTGTTTATGCTGATGATTTCCACCTTAATGCTGCCCAACGCCGTTATTATTATTCCCCGCTACCTGCTGTTCAACAAGCTGGGCTGGCTGAACAGCTACCTGCCCTTTATTATGCCCGCCCGGTTTGCCTGCTTTCCCTTTTTTATTTACATGATGATTCAGTTTTTTCGCGGGCTTCCCATTGCGCTGGACGAAGCCGCCACCATTGACGGCTGCAACACCTTTCAAATTTACTGGCGCATTTTAATGCCCATTTGCAAGCCCGCCCTTTTTTCCGCCGCCATTTTTCAGTTTATATGGACCTGGAACGATTTTTTCAATTCGCTTATTTACATCAACAGCGTTAAAAAGTACCCCATTGTGCTGGCGCTGCGCATGTCTTTAGATTCCACCTCCGCCGCCAACTGGAACCAGGTGCTGGCCATGTCGGTGGTATCGCTTTTGCCCGGCACCATTTTGATCTTTTCGGCGCAGAAGTCTTTTGTGGAAGGAATTTCAAGCGGAAGCATCAAGGGTTAACATAAAAAAGTGCTTTGCCTTAAAAGGCAAAGCACTTTTTTATGAAAATAATCCGTCTCTGTGTCAGCCCTGCCCCATAAAGAAAAACCGGGCACAGAAAAAAATACCGGCCACAAGCAGCCCCCCGCCAATAACCCGGCTTGCCACCAGCCAGCGCAGGGGCACCTCCCTGTCTTTTCTGCCAAAATCGGTATAAATGCCTTTTGCCGCAATTATAAAAAACAGCCCCACCGGCACAGCCAGGGCGGCAAACACGGTTCTTGCCAACAATAACGCCTCCAAACGCTGTTTTTGCCATACAGGCCCTCTGGCCCCCTAAGGCTGCTTTTTATAAACCCCTTCGGCGGGCAGGGTGCTTTTGTGAAGGTCGTACGCGGGCCTTGCGGCGGCATCGCGTTCAAACACCAGCACCGTAATGCGGGGGTCAATTCCCGGCTTTGTGGTGGTAACCAGCCGCCAGCCCTCGGCGGCACGGCGCTTTATAACCTTATCCAGCTCTTTAAAAAACCAGTTGATGGCTTTGGAGCGCAAAAGCTTGCCGGTTTCTTCAATATATTCATAGTCATACTCAAGCATACAAAGGCCTCCTTGTTGTATGGAATTGTGTACAGTATACCAAACATTAAAGGATTTGCACAGCAAAAAAGCCTCTTGTAAAGAGGCTTTTTTCTTTACGGGCCAATTACAACGGCAGAAAACGGCCGAATTTCAATGTCGGCGCCCCCGTAGGTAAACCCGGAGCTGCTGCGGCTTGCCACCGTTCCGTATTCGTTCACAGCGGTTACCACCAGCACATAGTTCCCGTCGCCAAGGGTATACAGTTCTTCAATCGCAAGGTCAATATTGTCTTCTTCGCCGGGGTAAGCCCCGCTGCCGGAGGCCACCGGAAGGCCACTGGCGGTATTCACAATTTGCCAGCCCAAACTTTCAATGGAGCCGCCATAGACATTGGAAATGAGAATACCGTGGGGGTTTTGATGCCCACAGCCGCAGGCGGCGCTTGCAAAACGAAAGGTAAAGCCAAACTCTGAAAGCACAATATCGGTATTCTGAAGCACATAAGATTCGCCCGGTGCAAGGATAAGCACGGGAATGGGCTGGCTCAAGCCCCAACTGTCGGGCAGGGCAGACGCAAACCGCAGGGTATAGCTGCCGGGGGTTACCACCGGCGGGTTTTCAAATACAAAAGAACCGTTGGCGGCCAAAACAGCCGTAGAGATGGCGGTGCCCCCCGGGCTCACCAATTCAAGAATTTGCCCCTCAAGCGAAAAGCTGCCGCCGGAAAGATTGATCTGCCCTGTTATGGTAGAGGGATAATAGGTGGAAATACTCAGGTTGTGCAGCGAGGCAAACGCCGTGGAAGCGTCCAGCAAAGGGCTGCCCCCCAGGGTAACCCAGCCCACCCAGGGGCTGGCTTCCTCCACATGCAGGGAAAGCCCCGAAAGCAGGCTGGCCGCCGGCTCTGCTGTGGCAAGCGCCGTGCTTGAAAACCTTGCCGCGGTGGGAAGAACAATGCGCACTTTATAGGTGCCGCTTGAAATGGACGCAATGTCAAAACGGCTGTTTTCCGCCGTAATGTTGTATTGGTTTACAATATGCCCGGTGGCCGCGTCAATCAGCTCAACGCTGGCGCCCTGCAGCGCATAGTTCCACACATCGGCCGCCTCCGGTGAGGAAAGGTATACCCACCCACCCATGGTTTCCAGTACCGGGGCCGGGGCGGGGGCCGGGCTGCCGCCTGCCGTGGCAGTGCTGGAGGATGCCGGGCGGGAACGGGGGGCGCTGCGGGAGGAGGACGCAGGCTCAGACGAGGCGGGCGGTTGGGAAGAAGCAACCTCGGGCGCACTTTCCGCTTCGCTGGCCGGGGCCTGCTGCACAGCCGCATTGCTTTGGGGGGAAGGGTCGGCAGAGGTTACCGTGCCCTGAAAGCCGGGCGAAGAGAACTGCACCACCGCGTACACGCTTACCGCTACAGCCGCAGCCGCACCGGCAATGCCGGAAAGAACCTGCGCAACCTGCTTGGGCGAGGGGCGGCGGAATTGCCGTATGCCCGCTGCAGCGCTGCCCGCTTTCAGCCAGTTGGCCACCATGCTGCCGGTAATGATATCGGCCGCTTCGTATTGGAAAACGGCAGACAAGGCCGCCATAGGCAGCAAAGGCGCCCCTTTAAAGCTGCTTTCATCTTCTTTTTCAAGCGCCATTTTTATTTTCAGGCGCGCACGGTGCAATTGAACACTGACCGTTTTGCTGCTGATGCCCACGACATCGGCAATTTCTTCGTAAGACATATCCTCAAAATAGAAAAGGAGAACACAGGTACGCATGCCGTATGGCAAGCCGCCGATAACATCCAACAGCTTTTGCCGTTTATCACGGTCTTCTACATAGGCCTGCGGCAAATCCTCAAGCTTCTCGGCAGACAAAGCCGCCTCAAAGTCTTCAATAGGCATATCCCCAGCATTTTTCATTCGTTTCTTCCTTAGGTTCATACACGTGCTGTACAACAGCTTTTGCTGCCAAACAACAAACGCCTCAGGGGTTTTAAGCAGGCCAATATTCTGATGCATGCGAATAAAAACCTCTTGCGCCGCATCTTCGCCGTCGTGAAGGTTGCCCATAAATTTGGTGCACATATACAAAATATGCTGCCCCTGTTCACGGCAAAGCTCTTCAAAGGCCTTTTTATCCCCTTTTATAGCCTGTGCAACAAGTGTATTTCTTTGTGTTTGATCCATAATTGATTGCTCCAGTGAACCGGGATGAACCGGCTCTATATATTAAGACAATTGTATTTGCAAAAAAACTTAGAAGGATACAAAAAATATTCTATAAGAGGTATTTATCAGCCGCAATGCCTGCCAAAAAGCAACGCCAAAACCGGAGGCAAACGTTTTGCTTTATTTTGCCTGCTGTATGGGCCTGGCCAATGCATTACCTCATAAAGAACGCTGGTCC
>JBKEBR010000290.1:0-2626 GCA_047973285.1 Oscillospiraceae bacterium
CTTCGGCACTGCCGGGTAATACCCTGGGGGTGCTTTGGCGTGCCCCGCAATACCGTGAAGGCACAGCTTTGTGTTTGCCCTTTTTATTGCGTTTGCCTTTTTTATACCGGTTGTTTCCCCGCAGAGCGTCTGTGTCGCCCTGCGGGATTTTTGTTGGCAAAACACCGGTGCCGGCGGCTATAATAGGCGGCTGGCGGGGCGGCGTTACGGCGGCCCGCCATGCGCGGCGGCTGCATTTTTTGCCTGCTGCCTGTGCGGCCTCACGGCAGTGCTTTGTTTCAGCTTTTAAAAACAGCCGGTTTTTCTATGCAAAAGGGCCGCCGCGCCCGCAAAAAGCGGCATGGGCGGCTGCAAAATGCCCGGTTGTGCTGAAAAACCGGCTTGCCCACCGCCAAAACCCAATGCCAGCTTTGGCAGCGCCTTCCTTAATAATATATAAACAAGGCTTTGCCGGGCCCGCCCGTTTGCCTTGGCGCGCCGGCGGCGCGGCCCAAACAAAGTAAACACAAAATGCAATTTAATGGGGGGCTGGCTCGTTTTATTGGTATACTGCCTTCTTCGCCAGCCGCCACAGGGCTGCTAGCGCCCGGGTTTTGTTGATATTCAACACTTTATGCGCCTTTGCAAGCCCATATTTACCCCAAATAGGTGAATTAAAGGCCATGCCTTGTTTTGCCGCAAAATAGATACTATAATATTGTATGCTATGTTGCACATTCCCTTTGTGGTGGGAATGCCGCCCCCAAAGGGCCGCCGCATAAATAAGAGGAGCCGCTATGCAGTTTACCATTGAAAAAAAATTACGGCCGGCCAAGGCATGTTTTGCCCTTGTGCTGCTTTTGTTTGTTTCGTTTTCTTTTTCCGCCAAAGCCTACGCAGCCGAGCCCTTGTACGTAAACCTTGTGCATGTGTACGAGGGCGGCAGCACGGTGCCCGGCGGCACCAAAGAGGTGGTGGAAAATTCCCCCATCAACCTTGCCAAATGGGCTGTTAACCAGCAGAACAACGTGAATTACGGCGCTTACAAAATAGAGGTTTTAAAAACCGACGCCGCTTTTACCGTTAGCCTGGAATATTATGTTGAAGGAACAGACGGCGTGGTAAAAACAGATTCCATTGCCAATGTACCGGCGGGCACTGAAATTAAAATTGCCACCGACGGCGCCTACGCCGCCTACATTCAGCCCTTTACCCCGGCAGGGCAAAGCAGCGCCTGCCAGTTCAGCTATGCAGACCCGGCCAGCCTTACGGTAAGCGCAGGCGCCCCCAACGTTATAAAGCTGTATTATACCCTTCCCGCCGCCCCCTCTTCGCCAAAGGCCGTTTTTGCAGCCACCCAGCTTGCCGCGCCGGGTATTTTCAGTGTGCCGCCAAGGTCTATTGAATCGCTGGATATGAGCAACCCCACCTACACCTTTGTAAGCAACAGCACCTACACCGTAACCATTACCTATAAGCGCATTTATAAGGTAAGCTACGACGCCAACGGCGGCACCGGCGTGCAGGGCGATATAACCGATTACCTTGCCGGAAGCACCGTAACCATAAAGGGCCTTGGCACTGTAGAGCGGGCCGGCTACACCTTTGCAGCCTGGAACACCCGCGCCAATGGCAACGGAACGGCCTACCAGCCCGGCGGCACCCTTGTAATTAACAGCGATGTTGTGCTGTACGCCAGCTGGCAGCAGGTTCCCACAAACCCGCAAACCTCCTCCAGCTCCTCTTCCTCTTCTTCCTCCTCTTCGCGCGTCTCCTCCAGCAGCGCCTCTTCTTCCTCCTCTTCGCAGGCTTCTTCCAGCACGGGCGCTTCCTCTTCCCACAGCAATTCCAATTCCGTGCCCGCCGCTTCAAACGGTGGGGGCACCCCAGGCAGTGCGGGCACCAGCGGAAACACCTCGCTTTCCAGCGGGGGCAACCCGCTGTTTGGCGCCACCGGCAAAAGCTGGGCCGTTTTTAACCTGCTATTGCTGCTGGCAAGCCTTGGCGCTGCCGTCTACCTGATTGTTGCCACCCTGCGCAGCCGTGAAAGGGAAACCACCCCTTCCGAAGAAAGCGCCGCCACCAAAAGCCTTGTTCTGAAAATTGTAATTTTGGCCCTGGCCGCCATTTCACTGGTTACCTTTTTCCTTACGCAGGACCTTGGCCTGCCGCTAGCCGTGTTTGATGTGTGGACGGTGCCGCTGCTGCTGTTTGCCGGGGTGCAGGCCGCCGCTTTTTGGCTGCTGCATAAAACAAAAAACAAGCAACCTTCGGGCAGCAGCCTTTGGATGTAGCCTTGCGCCGCCTTTGTTAAACGCCTTTATTTAAAAATAGGAAAGGAGCCCGCCGGGGCATTCCCGGCGGGCTCCTTTTGTTTGCGCATGGCGGCAGGCGGAATAAATGCATAGCGGGGCGCAGCATTCCCGCCCTGCCTGCCTGCTCCCGCTCGTCCTGTCCTGCCCTGCCCTGCCCTGTCCTGCCCCGCTCTGTCTGCCCTGCCTGCTCTGCTCCGCCCTGTTCTACTCCGCCCTGTTCTACTCCGCCCTGCTCTGCCTGCCCTGCACTGCTCCGCACTGCTCTGCTCTGCCCTGCTCTGCTCTGCCCTGCTCTACCCTGCTCCGCCCTGCACTACCAGCCCCATTCTTTC
>JBKEBR010000291.1:0-4650 GCA_047973285.1 Oscillospiraceae bacterium
GTAAAGCTTGTTAAGGTGGCCGACCGCACAGCCCTGGGCGAGCTTATTGAATATGCCGAAAGCGCCGGGGTGCAGGCCGAGGCGCAGGGGGCCGTGCCCGGCAAAAAAACGGCCTTTGAAGAGGCCCTTGCCGCCGCAAAACAGGTTTATGGCAACCTTGAGGCCACAGAAGAAAGCATACAAACGGCCCACGCGGGCCTGCTGGCCTCCATTTGGGACCTTGGCTATCAAAAGGCAGACAAAGCAGGGCTTGCCAAAGCCCTGGAGGAAGCCGCCAGGGTAGATACGGCCGCCTATACGGCCGCCAGCGCGGAAGTTTTCACAAAAGCAAAACAGGCGGCGGCGCTGCTGCTGAAAAATGAAGAACTTTCCACCGCAGACCAGCCCGCCATCAACCGGGCAATACAAGAGCTGGAGGCCGCCATAGAGGGGCTTGTTCCGGTTTCGTCCTCGCAGGCCCCGCCCGCGTCCTCCACACCGCCGGCTTCGGGCGGCACAGGTGGCACGGGTAGCACTGGCGGCGCCGGCGGCCGTGGCAGCCGTTCCCAGGGCCAACGCGGCGCCTCTTCCTCCTCCGGCTCTTCGGCACCGCCGGCGGCCTCCTCCGGCAGTGCGCCCGCGGCTTCTTCCGGGGCGCAGCAGGGTAGCAGCTCTCAAAGCACGGCGTCTATTGGCAACGGGGAAGGCCCGCTTACCGCCCCCGGCGGTTTTAACCCGCTGTTTATCCTTCTGCCAATTCTGGCGGTGCTGGCATTGGCCATTGCCCTGTTTATCATCTATTACAAAAATAAAAAGCGTGAACAATAAAGCCATGGATAACGCCCCCGGGGCGCACAGCGCCCCGGGGCACAAGGGAGGAAACACAACATGAAGCTTAAAAAAGGCCTGTCCTTTGCCATGGCGGTTTTGCTGCTGGCGGGGCTGTTTTCGGCTTTTCCGGCGCTGCCGGTGCAGGCGGCCGAAGCACCCGTGCTGAAAAGGGCCGCCCCGGCAGGGGCCGCGCCGCAAACCCAGGCGGCAGATATTGAAAGCGGCCTTGTATTGTATTCCAATTTCGAAGAGGTACAGGACGAAACGGTACCCGACCTTTCCGGCAAGGGAAACCACGGCGCCGTAACAGGCGGCGTGGCGTTTGCGCCGGGCAGCGGGGTGGGTGGGCAGGGTATGGCCGCCTATATAGAAAACGCCAACAAACGCAGCCCCACCCAGTATATCAATTTTGGCAGCGGCGAATCCCTTCGCCTTGGCACCGGAGATTTTTCGGTTTCGCTGTGGGTAAAATTTAAAGAGGGCAATTATAACCACGACAGCTCGGTGTTTTCCCAGCGCGATTACAACAGCGGCACCAGCGTGGGCTTTACCCTTGGCAACCAGGCAAAAAACGCCGGGGTTGGCCTGGTTGCCAACATTGGCAACGGCAAGGGCCAGCGGCGCGAGCGGCAGGGCATTCTTGCGCTGGATGGCGCCTGGCACCATGTGGTGGTCAGCGTATCCCGCCTGGGCGAAATGGTAACCTATATGGACGGCGGCGAAACCGCGGCCAAGTGGCAGGCCAGCAGCGCGGCCATGGCCAATTTCAGCGCTTCGCTGGACGCCGGGCTTCCGTGGGTGCTGGGGGCAGACGGCAAGTTTGATTATGGCAGCACCGCCCTGTACGCCGACAACCTGCGCCTGTACAGCCGGGCGCTGGCGGCAGAGGATGTGGCCTGCCTTTACGCAAGCGAGGGCGCCGCCGAGGCCATTGCGGCCTTGCTGGCAAAGGTGGAGGCGGCCCAGCCCGGCGAATTTTACAGCCGGCAGGATATTGAAGAGGCCGCCCAGAAGATGAGGGATTGCCTTGCCGCCCTTGCGGGCAAAACCCCCGCCGAGGCGGCGGCCATTTTGGCACAGGCACAGCAGGCTTACGAGGCCTTTTTAACCGGCCCGGCGCCAGGCCTCAGCTTTGCCCTTATTTCCGACGTGCACATTAACAACACGGCCGAGGCCAACGCGGCCGCCTTTGTGTCGGGCCTTAAAGACATGCAAACACTGGGGCTGGACGCCTTTGTAAACGTGGGCGACAATACAGACTATGGGCAGGAAAGCGAAATAAGCGCCTTTTACCAGCTGTACAACGCAAACCAGCCGGTAGACGCGGGGCGGGCCATTCACCTTATGGGCAACCACGAGGTGCGGGGCAACAGCGCCTCTTCCTATTGGACAAATTCTCTGGAAGAATACGACGCAAACGCAGGCGGCAAGCCGCTGTATTACCAAACGGCGGTGCAGCTTTACCAAAAGTACAACGGCGCTTATATGCCCAAGGCCGAAGACCGCCAAAACCAAAGCTACGCCACCTGGATAAACGGCTACCGGTTTATTGTGCTGAACACCGATAAGGGCTTGAAAGACGCCTGCTGGTTCAGCGACGAAACCATGGCCTGGCTGGAGGCTGCCCTTGCCGAAGCAGCCGAGGCGGGCAAGCCCGTTTTTGTGGTAAACCACCAGCAGCTGGAAGATACCCACTGGCGCAGCAATATTTTAAGCGGCTTTGGCGCGCGGGACGCCGAAATGAAAACGCTGTTTGCCCGCTACCCGCAGGTGGTGTACCTTACAGGGCATATCCACAACGGGTTTGGCGTGGCCGAAGCGGTAAGCCGCCCCTTTGGCACCATGGTGGAGGTGCCCAGCTATAACGAAAGCGAAAACGGCGAGAAAAGCCGCGGCCTCGGGTATGTGGTAAACGTGCACCAGGGCGCCGTGCGGCTGCGCGCGCGCAACTTTGTAACCGGCACATGGCTTAGCCAGTACGACATTACGCTGCAAATGCCGTCTTTGCCCGAAGTGTGCGGCCAGGCGGCGGCCAAAACCCAGGCGGGGTACACGGCGGCCAGCTGGCAGGCTTTTTCCGCCGCCCGCGGCACCGCGCAGGCCCTGCTGGAAAAAACCTACGACCAAAGCGTTATTACCGCCTGGAACGATGTGCGCCCCCCGGCCGAGGCATTGTACGGCGCCGCCGCACAGGCCGAAATAAAGGCCGCTGCGGTGGAACTGAAGGCGGCCCTGGAAGGGCTTATGCCCGAGGAAGGGGAAAAACAGCTGCCCCCTTTGCAGGATGTTTACCTGCAGGCCGGGCCGGACGCGGACAAGCCCGCCACCGGCAGCACCGGCAGCCCTTACAACGAGGCGCTGCTGAAGGTGAAAACCAGCGACGGCCAGCAGAATTATACCCGCAAAACCCTGCTTACCTTTGCCCTTGGCGAGGCGTCGGCTGCGCTTAACGGGGCCCGGCTTGTGCTGCGTGTGGCCGATGTGGAGAAAAACCCCGGCCCGCATTTTACCGGGGCGCAGGTATACGCCATTCCCTCCAGCTGGCAGGCGGGCACAGCCACCTGGAATTCTACCCTGTATACCGGCAGCCGCAGCCTTGCCGCCGATATTATTCCCACCAATATAGAGGGCGGCGTGCTTACGGTGGATGTGAGCGGCGCAGTGGCCGAGGCCCTGCAAAAAGGCGAAAGCAAAATTTCTTTTGAGCTTTCCATTGCGGCGCAGGCAAACGACAACAAGCTTGAATTTTACTCCAGCCGGCAGGCGGGCAACACCGGGCCCGCGCTGGTTCAGTACAACAAAGGCGAAGCGCCCGGCCGTGTGGAGGACCCCGCTTTCAGGCAGGTGCGCCTTGCCTGGGCAGAGTACCTCACCGGGGGCGATTTTAACCAGAACGACCCCGGCCTGAAAGGGTATGTGGAGGCGCTGGATGAAACGGCGCAGGGCTATTGGCAGAGCATGAACAAAAGCGCGGCCCCGCGCACTCTTTTGTGGAGCGACCTTGAAACCGCCCCCATGGCGGGCACCGGCGAAGCCGCCAAGGTGCGCAGCGGCAATATAAGCACAACCTACTACCGCCTGCGAGACCTTGCCCTGGCCTACTCCATTAAAGGCACCGGCCTGTACCAAAACCCCGCCGTGCGGGAGGAGGTTATTAAAGGGCTGGACTTTATGTATGCAAATTCCTACAACACCACCAATGCGGTGTTTGGCAACTGGTGGCACTGGGACATTGGCACCCCCATTGCCAGCCTTACGTCCACCCTGCTGCTGTACGATTTTCGTACCGATGCCCAGTTGTACAACTATACGGCGGCGGTAAACCGCTACTGCCCCACCATAGATAAAACCGTTTCGGGGGCCCCTGTCATGAAGGGCGCCAACCTGATAGACAAGGGCACCGCCGTGGCGTTGAACGCCGTGCTCACGCAAAACCCCGGCAGTATGGAGCATGTGAAGGCCCGCATAAAAACCGTGTTTGCCTATGTAACCGCCGGCGACGGTTTTTACCAGGACGGCTCCTATATTCAGCACCAGGCCCTCAGCTTTATGGGCGCTTACGGCAAAGACCTGTACACCCAGCTCAGCATCTTTTTTGTAACGCTGAAAAGCAGCCCATGGCAGCTAAGCTACGAAGACGGCTGCGAAAAAATTCCCTTTGACATGATTTTCGAAGGGGTAGAGCCCTTCTTTTACAACGGCCTGTATATGGACATGGTAAGCGGCCGCGATATTGTGCGCCAAAACAAAACCGACAAAAGACGCGGGGTCGATATTCTTGCCGCCATTCTGCCCATGGGGCAGGCCATGCCTACCGAAGAAATGCAAAGCCGCTTCAAC
>JBKEBR010000292.1:0-7566 GCA_047973285.1 Oscillospiraceae bacterium
AACATGGCGGGTGTTTTGTTTATTAGGGGATGATATATTGCCGACACCTCAGCAAACAAAAGAGTTCAAAACCTACGAACAGCAATTGCAATTGCTTATGGACAGGGGGCTAATAGTTCCCGATAAGGAGTATGCATTATCAGTGCTAAGAAGCGTGAATTATTATCGGCTTAGTGCCTATTCGTTGACGCTTAGAAAGGATGATGGTTTCTATCCGCAGGTGTCTTTTAGCGATATAGTGGAGCTATATGATTTTGACGGAGAATTTAGGGCTTTGGTTTTGAAATATACACTTTTCGTGGAAATTACATTCCGTACACATTTGGCATATTATCATGCTGCCAAATATGGAGCACTTGGATATTTAAATGGAAACAATTTTGAAAGTGAATGGCTCCATGCAGAATTTCTTTCCTCATTAAAGGCAAAGATAAGGTATTCAAGTGAGCCATTTATAATACATCACCGAGAAGATTTGAAAGGTATTTATCCAATTTGGGTTGCAGTGGAAGTTGTTACCTTTGGTATGGTATCGAAGTTTTTTAAATACTTAGTTCCTGAGGATAGGGCTTCTATTTCAAAAGAAATTTATGGAATATCGAGAGAATATATTGAAAATTGGCTTCAGTGTACAGTGGTGGCGCGAAATATTGCTGCGCATGGTGGGCGTTTTTACAACAAGCGAAAGCTTGGGCCGGATATTCTCTTTACGGAGAAAGAAAAGAAAAATAGGTTGTTTTCGAGTAGCACGGCGTTTGCATATGTGGTTTCAACGTACAAATTGCTTCTTTCTGAAGAATCTAAGATTGGGTTGATAAAGGATTTAGGTAGATTATTTAAAAGGCACCCGTTTGTGCAGCCAAGGCGGTTAGGTTTCCCTAACGAATGGGAAAACGTGTTGTTGGAATATTAAAAAATTAGAGACTTTGCGTGAATAGCTTGACTTTTTGTAGAATACATTATTTGTTTTTTGCAATTCTTCTGAATTTTTCTACTTTGCTAAAAATACTATTCATTGTTTTCTTTGAAAAGTTCTGATAAGAGAACTGCAATAACAGATTCATTCAATATACGGATAAACTTGAAGCAAGTAGCCGCAGTTGGAACAGCGGAAATATAAAGTAGCGAAAGGCAAACAGCCGGGTGGCTAAAAGTTGAATTCGGCTGCCCAGTTAAAGTGCCCGGCTTGTTCCAGGCTTGCGGGCCAATGGCGGCACCACCCCGGCACGGCGGGGGCCTCTACGCGGTCAAGGCTTGGGGTGTAGGGCTTAATGTCCAGCACGGGGGTGTCGTTTTCCGCGTCTATGTAGCCAATTTGAATGGTTCCTTTTTCCATATTGAGAGACACAATTTCCACCGCGGTTAAGGCAATGGGGTTTGGGCGCAGGGGGAGCGTGTGGCGAATATGCCCATGGTGGCCGGGGCGTTTTTATAGGGCCGGGGTGTTTGCAGAATATTCCGCAGTTCCTCGCTGTCGGAATGGCTGAACCACCAAAGCACATTGATGTGGCTGAAGCCTTGCAGCGCCTGCAGGGCCGGAATATACCGGGGCGTTAGCTTAATAAAAGTGCCGCTGCTGTTTGTTTTAACCGTGCCGATAGGGCTTACATAAAAATTTTGCATAGGAATGCCTCCATCATAAAATTTATTTGGCCTGCCTGCACAGTATGGGCCCTCACACGGTGTGAGGGTCAATAGGCAAAAAAAGGCGTTTTGCACCGGTATTTGCAAAACGCCTTTTTTTATGGTTTTTTCAGTGGAATTTGCAGTTCGGTCAGATATTGGGCGGGGCTTTCTTCGTTCCATGGCCCACGGTGAACAATTTGCCTGCTTTGCCCGCTCATTTTATACCGGCTGTGCGCCTGCAGCCAGCCGGCAAAGGCAAGGTAGGCGCCCGCAATGTTGGCAAAAGGGCCGTACACCATGGTAAACGCCATTGCCGCCACGGCCCGGGTTTGCCGGCAGGTAAAGCCATGGCGGCTTTCCACCGGGCGGGCCACGGGGGCGCAAACTTCAATATCTACCTGGGTTTCCCTGTATTCGGTGTCGTGGTAAATGGTGAAGGTATTGCTGGAAATGGGAATGTTGTTTTCGCCCGCAAAGGCCGCCAGCTCTTTCCACAGCTGCCCTTCGGCATAATAGTTGCACACGGTTCGCCGCAAAGAGAGCACCCGGCATGCGGGAACGGGTTTGATGGAGATACTATAGTGCAGGGCGGCTTCCGGTTGCGGAATATCTTTTTTTGCGAGGTTAATTTTATACAATTTGTGCTGTTCGGTTTCAATTGCCTGTTCAATTTCAAGGCGCTTGTGTTCAAGCCGGGCCACAAGGGTTTCGCTTCCCCAGTGGGGAAGGGCGGCTGCCATTTCGGCAACGGTAAAGCCCACATCCCGCAAAAATACAATTTTATTCAAAAGGGGAATTTGCGCCGCGGAATATAGCCGGTAGCCTGTAAAGCGGTCGGTTTTTTCGGGCTTCAGCAAACCGGTTTCATCGTAATAGCGCAGCATTCGAATGGACACCTGCGTCAATTTGGAAAATTCGCCTATTTTAAACATGCCCTCGCCTCCTGCCAAAACCAGTATAACCCGCGCGGTGCAAAACAGCAAACAAAGGCTGCGCCCGCTTGCCGCCCGGCCCGCCGTTTTTTACAGGCGCCGTACCGGTGCGCGGCGGGCCGGGGCATGTTTTAAACTTTCCCACCGGCGGCACAGCGTATATTGACAAACCATAGGGGCAGAACGTAAACTTTATTAGAGTGAAAAATGCCTGCGGCAGCCGGGAGAGCTGCCGCAGAGAAATTGTGCGGGCCTTATATGGGGGGCGCTTTTGCGCGGGGCTGTAAACCGGGGAGTGGTAAGCATTACTTTTGTGCATGTTGTTGCAATGGCGGCGGTTATCCTGTCGGCCTTTATTACGTTTGTGGCGCTGGAATGGCGGGGCGCGCCCCGTTCTCTTCCGTTTGTATATCTTTCGCTGTGTATTTCCTTGTATGTTCTGGGCGATTTTTTTGAGGTTGTTTCCCAAACGGCGAACGCCGCCTTCAACGCGGTGCTGCTGCAATATGTGGGGCTTTCGTTTGTGGCGCCGCTGGTGTTTTTGTTCGTGTGGTCTTACTGCGGGCACCGGCTTACCACCGCCTTAAAGGTGCTGGTGCCGCTGCCCGGTTTTGCCGCGTTGGCGCTGGTGGCAACTTCGCCCTACCACCGGCTGTATTACAAAAGCACCGAGCTGCTGGTAACCCCCCTGGGCTCTCAGCTGCGGGTGCAGCCGGGGCCGCTGTATTACGCCTTTTACGTGTATGTGTTCGGCCTGCTGTTTTTTTCAATAGGCTGCCTGCTGCACTTTGCAAAACAAAACAGGCGCGCGCGCAAGGTGGCGCTGGTAAACTCCTTCGGTGTTTTGCTGCCCGCGGCCTCGGGCCTTAGCTACATGCTGAAACTGCTGCCCTACCGGGTAGACACAACGCCCTGGGTGCTCACCATTACCCTGCTTATTTTGGGCTTTTCCATTTTCAGGCTGAATTTGCTGGAAATACTGCCGGTGGCCCGGGAAAAAGTGCTGAACCGGCTGAGCGACGCCTATATACTGTTGGACGACAGCCAGAACTACCTGGATTCCAACGAGGCGGCCAAAAAGCTGTTTCCCGCGCTGCGCAACGCCCTTATGAACACCCCCCTCTCCGAGAAAGGGGGCATTCGCGAGCACCCCATAGGGCAGGCGCTTTCGGGCGAGGAGTTTGCCGTACAAACGGCGGGTGAAACCCACTATTACCGGGTTTCGCGCACCCGGCTGTACCCCAAAAGGGGCCGGGCCCTCACCTCGGTAATGCTGTACGATGTTACCGAAAACAAGCGGCTGATGGAGAATTTGAACCGGCTTGCCACCTACGACAGCCTTACCCAGGTTTACAACCGGGGCACCTTTTTTAAGCTGGCCTACCAGCAGTACAAAGAGGCCGCGTTTAAAGGCCTGGGCGCGGCGGTGCTGATGCTGGACATAGACCATTTTAAACGGGTGAACGACCAATACGGCCACCGCTGCGGCGACGAAGTGCTGATTATTGTGGCCCGCAGGCTGAACGGCCGCTTTCGGCAGGGCGACGTGCTGGG
Source organism: Oscillospiraceae bacterium (assembly GCA_047973285.1). Lineage (GTDB taxonomy): Bacteria > Bacillota > Clostridia > Oscillospirales > Ruminococcaceae > JAAYCI01. The sequence goes on from JBKEBR010000292.1 coordinate 4,113, forward strand.
CCGGTACGGCGGCGAGGAGTTTTGCGTGTTTTTGCCCGACGTTGCGCCGCAAAATGTGCCCGCCGTTGCCGAGGGGGCCCGGGCCATTATTGCCGGCGAATTGTTTGAGTGCAGCGGGGGGCTTGTGCTGCCGGTTACCGTAAGCGTGGGCGCGGCGGCCTACAACCCCGAAAAATATTCCAGCCTTGAGGCTATGCTTTCGGCGGCAGACAACGCCCTGTACAGGGCAAAGCAAAACGGGCGCAACCGGGTAGAGGTGTGGGACGAGCCGGTGGCGTTCGACAGCTGCCGCATTTACTAGCGCGGGGCGGGGCGTTGGCCGCCCAAAAAACTTGCAAAGGAAGTGGCAGCGGTTACCTTTATTCATATTATTACCATTGCCTCCACCGTTATGGCGGCGGCCATCCTTATTTTTTCCCTGCATTTGCGGGCGGGCATACGTTCCAATTATTTTGTGTACCTTGCGCTTTGCACCACCCTTTACCTGCTGGGCTTTGTGTTTGAAACAACGGCCCACACCGCCGAAGGGGCGTTCAGGGGCGTTTTGCTGGAATATATGGGGCTTTCTTTTTTGCCCGCCCTTTTGTTTTTGTTTGTGTGCGACTACTGCGGCAGGCAAACCACCCTGCCGGGGCGGGTGTGCCTTATGCTGCCCGGCGCGGGCGCCCTGCTGCTGGTTATTACCTCGCCCTGGCAGGGGCTGTTTATTCAAGAGGGGCAAATGGAAATAGGGCGCTGGGCCTCGCGCTACCGCATTGTGCCCGGCCCGCTGTACCTTGCCTTTTTTGCCTTTGTGTATTTGCTGCTGGCGGTTTCCATGGTGCTGCTGGCGCGGTGCATTGCCGCCAACAAAAAAGAAAGGGTTAAAAGCTTTTTGGTGCTGCTGGCCATTTTGCTGCCCTCGGCCTCGGGCGCGGTGTATTTGGCCGGGGTTACCTTTTACGGGGCCGACGCAACCCCCTGGGTGTTCAACATTACCCTGCTGTTAATTGGCTTTTCCATCTTTCGGCTGAATTTGCTGGAGGTGCTGCCGGTGGCCCGCGACAAAATGCTGGAGGAGCTGGGCGACGCCTACGTGCTGGTAGACGACCACCAGCGCTATTTGGCGGGCAACAAGGCGGCCAAAAGGCTGTTTCCGGCGCTGCGGCAAGAGCGCATGGGCACCCCCCTTGCGGGCATAGAGGGCATAAAGGACTACCCGCTGGGCAGCGCCCCCACCGGCACCGAGCTTGCGGTGCAGGGGCCCCAGGGGCTGCGCTATTACCGGGTTTCCCGCACAAGGGTGTACCAAAAGCGCGAGAGGGCGGTTACCTCGGTTATTTTGTACGACGTAACCGAAAACAAGCACCTGGTGGAAGATTTGAACAAGATGGCCGCCTACGACAGCCTTACCCAAATTTACAACCGGGGCACCTTTTTTAAGCTGGCCCAGCAGCGCTACAAAGAGGCGGCCCTGCAGGGCCAAAGCGCCGCGGTGCTGATGATAGACATAGACCATTTTAAAAATGTGAACGATTTTTACGGCCACCGCTGCGGCGATGAGGTGCTGGCCACGGTGGCCCGGCGGCTTTCGGGGCGCTTTCGCGAGGGGGACGTGTTCGGCCGGTACGGCGGCGAGGAGTTTTGCGTGTTTTTGCCCGGCCTGCGGGAGGAAAACGCCGCGGCCGTGGGCGAGGACGTGCGCAGCATTATTGCGGGCGAGCCGTTTGTTTGCGACGGCGGGGCAGCGCTGGCGGTAACCGTAAGCGTGGGCACGGCGGTGTACAATGCAAACCGGCATTCCAGCCTCGAGGCGCTGCTTTCGGCGGCAGACAACGCCCTGTACAGGGCAAAGCAAAACGGGCGCAACCGGGTGGAGGCGTGGGACGAGCCGGTAACCTTCGACAGCTGCCGCATTTACTGAGCGCGGCGGGCTGCAAAGGCGGCGGGATGAAAAGGCGGCGGCTGTAAAAGGGGCGGGCCGAAAAGGCGGCTATAAAATAGGTGAACTGCAAAGGCGGCAGATGGAAAAGAGAGAAAGGCTGCGGTGCCCTGCGTGGGGCGCCGCGGTTTTTTTGGTTACAGGCGCGCCTTTCCCTTGAAGCGCTCAGGGCGGAGCCCAAGGGCGGCACGGCCTTTTGGCGGGGATATGGCGGTGGCTTGCAGGCGGCGTAGTTTGCGGCGCTTCGCGGCTTTTTAGGGCTGGGGAAAAGCAAAAAGGGCCGGTGCGGCGGCGGGGAATTTTGCGTGTTTTTGCCCGGCCTGCGAGAGGAAAACGCCGCGGCCTTTTGGCGGGGATGTGGCGGTGGCTTTGAGGCGGCGCAGTTTGCGGCGCTTCGCGGCTTTTTAGAGCTGGGAAAAGCAAAAAAGGCCGGTGCGGGGCGCGGTACCCGCTTTGCGGCGGGAAAATATTGCGATTATGGGTGAAGATGTGCGGCATTGTTGTGGGCTTGCCCGCTGCACCCGGCAGAGCCTTGCCAGCGCGGCGCCTGCCGGGCCGTTTCCCCGCCCGGGGCCCTCTTTTGCTTTTGGGCGTTTGGTGGTACAATAGGCAAGTGAAACTTGGGCCGGGCGCCGGTAAATGCTGCCCGGCGCTGCCGCCTGTGTGGCGGTGGGGCACCCGCTTTGCGCAAAAAGGGGCGTGCCCGCCGCGCCCAAAGGCATGTGCATGCCCGCCGTGCCCGGCCCGGCGTTTTTGCGGCTGGCCCCTGTTTTATTTGCGGGCGCTGCTGCCTGTGCAGCGGTGGGGGCGGGGCAAAAGAGAAAGCCTTTTCGGTGCCCGGCCCGGCGTTTTGGCAGCGAAAATTTGGCACGGCCGGTTGCCGCTTAGGGGCAGGGCAGGCGCGGCCTGCCGGGTAAAACCCCGCCCGGGGCGGTTTTGCCTTTTGCTTCGGCCATTCTCCTAGGCATTTTTCCCGGCTATTCTCCCGGCCATTCTCCCGGGTGTTTTTTCGGGCCATTCTTCCGGGCACTTTTGAAAATACGACTAAAAATACAACCCCAAAATACACAACCCAAAACACAATTTAAAATACAAACAATAAAGGCGCCGCTGCTTTGCGCCAAACCCATTTGCGGGAAGGAGAACCAAACACCCTGTATGATTTACCTTGATTATGCCGCCAACACCCCCACAGACCCGGCGGTGCTGCAATGCTTTTGCGAGGCAAACCAGCTGTATTTCGGCAACGCCAACGCCCGCCACGTGGCCGGGTTTGCCGCCGCCGAAAAAATGCGGCAGGTTACCGCCGGCATAGCCGGGCTGCTGGGCGTGTTGCCGGAGGAAATCATTCACACCTCGGGCGCAAGCGAGGCCAACAACCTTGCCATAAAGGGCATTGCCCACGCCCGCCGCCATGTGGGGCGGCATATACTGGCAAGCCCGCTGGAGCATTCCTCGGTTACGGGGGCGCTTTCGGCGTTGCAGCAGCAGGGCTGGGAGGTGGAAACGCTGGAGCTTACCCCCGCGGGCACG
>JBKEBR010000293.1:0-2599 GCA_047973285.1 Oscillospiraceae bacterium
AACCAAGAGCAACCGTTTGAAAGGTATAGTCTGCAAATAAAGCAATTAGGCTGCCCATATCACACCACGTTCCTTAAAAGTGCGCCGGAGTTGTGATAGGTCTTTTTTAGATTTTCTTCGTGGAACACTTCTTTTACGGGCCCGCTGGCAACCACGCGCAGATTGATGAGGGTAACCCAATCAAAATAATCGGATACCGTCTGCAGGTCGTGATGGACAACCACAACGGTTTTGCCCTGCTTCTTCAGCTCTTTCAACAGTGTAACAATGGCCCGTTCCGTCTGCGCGTCCACCCCTTTAAAGGGTTCGTCCATAAAATAGATCTCGGCCTCCTGCGCCAGCGCGCGGGCAAGAAATACCCGCTGCTGCTGGCCGCCGGAAAGTTGGCTGATTTGCCGGCAGGCATATTCCTGCATGCCAACCTTTTGCAGCGTCTGTTTCGTCAGCTCAATATCGGCCTTGCGGGGGCGGCGAACCCAGCCCAGTTTACCATAGCAGCCCATAAGCACCACATCCTGTACCGTTGCCGGGAAATCCCAATCCACACTGCCGCTTTGGGGTACATAGCCAATCCGGTTTTTGAAAGAGCGAATGTCGCCGCCCTCATTCAGGAACCTCACCGCCCCGGTAACGGGCTTTAGCAGCCCCAGCATCACTTTAACCAGCGTGGTTTTTCCTGCCCCATTCGGGCCAACCACTGCCATCAGCTGCCCCTTGGGAATTTTCAAGTCAATATCCCACAGAACAGGCTTTGCGCCATAGGCAACGGTAAGGTCTTCTACCTCCACAGCGTAATTCAGTTGCTTTTCCATAAATGTGCCTCCATTACTTTAAAGCATCTACAATGGTATCAATATTTGCTTTAACCGTCAGGATATAGGTGCCGGCACCGGAGGCCTCATCCCCCAGCGAGTCGGAGTAAAGCTCCCCGCCAATAGCAACGTCAAAGCCTTGTGCCTTTACCGCCGCCTGCAACGCTTCAATGGTTTTAGGCGGTACGGAAGACTCCACAAAAATGGCTTTAATCTGCCGTTCCACAATAAAATTGGCCAAATCGCTCACGTCGGCTGTTCCGGCTTCCGCATCGGTGCTAATGCCTTGAAGGCCCCGCACCTCAAAGCCATAGGCTTTGCCGAAATATTGGAATGCATCGTGCGCGGTAACCAGAACACGTTGTTCCTCCGGCAGCTCTGCCGCCCTGTTTCGGATGTATTCATCCGTTTCATCCAGTTCTTTCAGATAGGCGCTCAAGTTGGCCTCATAGCCCGGTTTTCCGTCCGGATCGGCTTTGGATAATCCATCCGCCACGGTTTGTGCCGCTTCCTTCCACAGGGAAACATCAAACCAGATGTGCGGGTCGTGAACAGAGCTGTCGTCCTCCCACGCCAAAAGCTTGGCTTCATCCAGGCCCTCCTCTATACAAATAACGGCAAGCCCCTGGCCCGACAGGTTTTCGAATATTTCCCCCATTTTACCTTCCAGGTGAAGCCCGTTATACACAACAACATCCGCCTTCTGCATCAGCGAAACATCGCCCGCGCTGGCCTGATACAAGTGGGGGTCAATGCCGGGTCCCATCAGGCCGTTCACTGTAACCCGTTCTCCGCCAATTACTGTGGATAAATCTGCCAGCATAGTGGTGGTGGCAACAATATTCAGTTTGCCGCCTGCCGTTGAAGCTGTACCTGCGGCAGGCGCCGAGCAAGCTGCAAGCAAAAACATTAAGCTTAAAATTGCACCCAAAACACCGTTAATTCTGCGGCTCATAGAAACCTCCTAAATAAAATATAGTGGTGTTATAGCCGCTAAGCCTAATCTACATAGATTTGGCAAGCGGCCTTATAACTAATTTGAATACGCTTGCCCCCCAGCTCAAGCGTAACCGGCCCTTCATAAGCGGCCATCTCAATCATGCGGACAGGGCTTCCAATTATAACCCCGGCTTTTTGAAGATAATCCAGCAAATCTTTTTCCTCTGTTACACGGCGAATATGCGAGGTTGTGCCAACGGGAAGAAGATTCAGCGTTTGCATCGGTACAATATCTACCTGCCCGTCCGGGTGGGGAATTGCGCTTCCATGGGGGCAGTACGCAGGGTAGTTTAAAAACTGATCCAGCCGGGTGGTCAACCTTGGGGGCGTAATATGCTCCAGCAGTTCTGCGTCCTCATGCGCTTCGCTCCATGAATAGCCAAGGTGGCGCATAAGCACAACTTCCCAAAGGCGATGCCCACGCACCAATGAAATGGCAGAGCGCATTCCCTCATCTGTCAGGCGGGAGCCTTTATAGGGCTCATATTGAATGAGTCCATCGTGTTTCATCTTTCCCAGCATTTCCGTTACGGAGGCCGGGGAAATTTGCAGAGCTTCGGCAATTTGCTTGTTGCCTACCAGCTTTTCGATGCCTCCAAGCTTGTAGATGGCCTTTAAGTAGTCTTCTTTATTGGGCGTCATTTTGTTCTTCCTCCATTGTTGTTTAAAGGTGCAGAGAGGGTGTTTTAGCTACCCCACAAAAAGTTTTGCAAAATTTTAAGCAGCAAAACCAAAGCGATATAGTCAACTAAATTGAAAAGCAGTCCAAATAGCTTGGTCAAGAGAAT
>JBKEBR010000294.1:0-22057 GCA_047973285.1 Oscillospiraceae bacterium
AAGAAATGCCAACCAGCAGCCCTTCTTTTTTGGCAAGCAGACTCCCGGTTTCAAAGGCGTCTTCATTCTCTACCACCACCACTTCGTCATATACCTTGGTGTTCAGCACATCGGGTACAAAACCGGCGCCAATGCCCTGAATTTTGTGGGGGCCGGGGGTGCCTTTGGAAAGCACGGGGGAAGCCGCAGGTTCTACCGCAACAACCTTTACATTGGGGTTTTTCTCTTTCAGGTATTCGCCCGCGCCGGTTATGGTGCCGCCGGTGCCCACGCCGGCAACCAAAATGTCTACCTTGCCGTCGGTGTCGTTCCAAATTTCGGGGCCGGTGGTGGCTTTGTGAATGGCAGGGTTGGCGGGGTTGGTAAACTGGCTGGGAATAAAGCTGTGCTCAATTTCCTCTGCCAGCTCGGTTGCTTTGGCAATGGCGCCCTTCATGCCTTTGGCTCCTTCGGTAAGCACCAGCTCTGCGCCGTAGGCCTTCAGCAGGTTGCGGCGTTCAATGCTCATGGTTTCGGGCATGGTAAGAATAAGGCGGTAGCCATGGGCCGCGGCAATGGAGGCAAGGCCAATGCCGGTGTTGCCGCTGGTGGGCTCTATAATAACAGAGCCGGGTTTTAAGGTGCCGTTTTTCTCGGCGTCCTCAATCATGGCTTTGGCAATACGGTCTTTCACGCTTCCGGCCGGGTTGTTGTATTCCAGCTTGCCAAGAATGGTTGCGGGAACGTCGAATACCTTTTCATAATTGGAAAGTTCCAAAAGCGGGGTATTGCCAACAAGCTCGGTCAATTTTTTGTAGACTTTCATAATAAAATCTCCTCATTTCAGTATTTCTTTTTTTGAAATTGAATGCATGGAAGGAGCGAATGCCCAAGTTTTGCAGAAAAGGGGAGCCGTATAGCAATAAAAACAAAATAGCGTCCCTTATCCCAAAAGCACACTAAACCTACCTAATTAATATGCTTTTATACTACCTTTTTTTTATTGGTTTGTCAATACAGTTGCGCCAAAAAAATAAAAAATACATGCGGGGCACAAAAATTGCACGGCAACGGCACAAAAAGCCAAATTGAAAATGTACTTGTGGAATGGCTTTGCCATACAGTATAGTATATATATTGAATACAACAGCATGCCGCAGGCGAGAACGTGCCGCCTCTTGGTATGGCGGAAAAGGAGCAGTTTATAAAATGCAAGAGATGAAAGTGGAAACGGCGGCCCTCATAGGCCTTGGGTCTATTGGTTCCGCGCTGGCCCCCGGGCTTGAAAACGCCCTGGGGCATGGCAATTTCAGGGTTATTGCCAGCGGCGAGCGGTACGACCGCCTGCAAAAAAGCGGAATGCTGATTAATGACAAACGGTATGACTTTGCCTTGGCGAAGCCGCAGGAAAAACCCGCCACCCCGGCCGATTTAATTATTCTGGCGGTGAAATACACCGGCCTTGCACAGGCCATTGAGGATATACAAAACCAGGTGGGGGAACACACCGTTATTATTTCTTTTTTAAACGGCGTTACCAGCGAAGAAATTATTGCCAAGGCATACGGGTGGGAAAAGCTTTTGTACGGCTTTGCCCGCATTTCTTCTTACCGGGACGCAAAGGGCAGCCATTTTGATATTGCCAAAGGGCGGTTTTATTTTGGTGAAAAAAACAACGACGCCCAAAAGTTTTCCCCGCGGGTGGCCGCTGTGGCCGAGGTTTTCAAAAAAGGGGAAATTCCCTTTGTGGTGCCGGCCAATATGCTGCGCGAGCAGTGGTTCAAATTTATGTGCAACGTAAGCGAAAACCAGTCTTCTGCCATTTTGGGAATTCCCTTTGGCGCATGGCGAGACAGCGAGGATGCAAACTTTGTGCGCGAGGCGGCGGCGCGTGAGGTAATTGCCATTGCGAACCGAATGAACATAGCAATTGGCGAAGATGATTTGCAGGCGCAAAAAGAATCTTACCGCAGCCGAATTCCTTACGGAAACAAAACCTCTATGCTGCAGGATATTGAGGCGGGGCGGCCCACCGAGGTGGATATGTTTGCCAAGGTGGTAATGGAGCTGGGGCAGCAATGGGGCGTGCCCACGCCGGTGAATGAAATTTTTTACCACAGCCTTCGGGTGTTGGAACAGAAGAATACAGGGTTTATACATACGTAGGCAATGTTAAAAATGCGGAAATGGAGAAGCTTCTCCATTTCCGCATTTTTAACGGTTTTTTGCATTGCAAACGTTTGTCTTCTGGGTTTTGCCCTGTGTGCAATTCTTTTGCAATCCCCAAACGCCTTGCTGCAAGGGAACAATGGGTGGGAAAAGCCTAGAGAAATTCTACTTTTTGGGGTTTTAACCGCCCAAACTATACTTAAAAAGTAGAATTTAATGGCGTTTTTGCGAAAATTTTTGGTTTTCTGTAACAATGCTGAAACTATTTTTCGGCATATTGCAAACCTTTGCATATCTAATTTTGGTTATTATGAAGAAAATCGAAAAAAAGATTGACATATTTGTGCCAAACAGAGTATATTATGCACGAAGCAGATATGGAAAGAACAGAAATTTATGGCGAAACACACAAACAGTAAACAGAATTGATGTTGGCTGTTTATTTTTTTGGCAAGGTTATGCAAACGTTTGCAAGCTTTTTGCCGGGCGCATGCGGTACAAAGCGCCGTGTTGTTCTGCTGGTGTGTTGTTTTTTGCCGCAACCTATGCGGCAATTGCATATAACATAATTTTACACAGGAGGTCAAAAAATGAAAAAGTTGTTCGCATTTGCACTTACAGCGGTTTTGGCATTTTCGCTGGTTGCCTGCGGATCCGGAGGGGCTTCTTCTTCTGCTGCTGCCAGTGCGGCGGGCTCATCCAGCACAGCTGCCGAGGGCGGCGAAATTGTAATTGGTGCCCTGCAGGATATCTCGGGTGCCACCTCTTCTCTTGGCAAAATGGTAGAGGCCGGTGTTCAGTGGGCTGTTGACGAGATCAACGCCAACGGCGGCGTAGAGGGCAAAACCATTAAACTGATTACCTATGACACCAAGGGCGACGTTAACGAAGCCATCAATGCCTTTACCCGTGCGGTTACCACCGACAAGGTAAGCGCCATTGTAGGCCCCCCGGTTGCCAACATTGCTTTGGCCATTGCCCCCATTTCCGAGGAGTACAATGTTCCGGTGCTGGGCTTCGCCATCGACCCCAAAGCACAGCTGAAGGAAGACGGCACCCCCTACAAAAACATGTTTGCCTTCCAGCCCAGCGCAAACCAGCAGGGCGCCATCATGGCTGAATACGCCATGAAAAACGGCTTCAACACCTTTGGCGTTGTGTACAACGAGGGCAATGCCTACTCGGTTTCGCTGCGCGCTCCCTTTGTTGACACCGTTACCGCCGCCGGTGGCGAAATTGTAGAGGAAGTAACCTATACCTCCAACGACAAAGACTTCAAAACACTGCTTTCCAAAGTGGTAAGCGCCGGTGTAGACGCCATCTACATTCCCAACTACACCCAAGAGCTTATCCTCATTGCCCAGCAGGCCCGTGCCCTTGGCTTTGAAGGCGCCTTAATTTGCGGCCTGGACGCCAACCCCCCCTTCAACACCCTGTTTGGCGAAGACTGCGACAACATCTACTTCATCAACAACGTAGACGACACCGAGCAGCACCTGCAGGATTTGATTGCGGCCGTTAAGGAAAAAACCGAAATTGACGCCACCAACAAGTTCTTCCTTGGCTACGATGTTGCCTATATCCTTTCCCAAATTTTTGCCGAGGTTGGCACCGACCCCGCCGCTGTGCGCGATGCGGTTGAAACCCTGACCGGCTACGAAGGCCTTACCGGCACCATTACCATCGACCCCGCTACCCACATGCCCAGCGGCCTTGAAATGGTTATGTACAAGTACGAAGGAACAACTCCGGTTATGTTGGAGCGTTACGCTGCCGAATAACTGCCTGTTAACGCTTTTCAAACACCAATAGCAAAAAAAGGCAACAGGAAACAATGATTTTAAGCCCTCCTGCCGACTTTGCCAGCAGGAGGGCTTATTATTCCGGGGTGTGTTTTCGAACTTTCAATAATGGCAAAAAGTAGTGGCGCAATATTTTTTGTATTTTAAGCAGGCGGGTGCAGGCGCTGCCGCTGCCGGTATAGCGGGGCAGGGCAGGCTGCAAAAGGCATGGTTATTGCTGGTTTGAAAGCACACCGTAAAGCAAACAGGAGGAAAGGTTCTATGTCATTGCAAATTATTCTGAACGGTTTGGCGCTTGGCTCTGTATATGCCCTCATCGCCACCGGGTTTTCCCTCATTTTCAACGTGCTTAAGTTTTCCAACTTTGCGCATGGCGCCACAATGGCTTTTTGTGCGTTTGCGGGTTATTTTATTGCCGCGCAGCCGGGCCTTGGCATTGTGGCAACGGTGGCCGTTGCCATGGGCGTTGGCGCCTTGGTTGCCCTTGCGGGCGAATTTGTGGCGTTTCGCCGCATTACCAAGCGCAACAGCTCGCCCATTTATTATTTTGTGTCCTCCATTACCCTTGGCACCCTGCTGGAGGGAATTGTAACCATAAGGGCGGGCGCAAACTTTTACAATTACCCCCGCTTTTTCAGCTCTGCCAACATTAAAATTGGCAGCCTTGTTATTGCCACCTCAGACGCCATTATGTTTGTGTGCAGCGCGGTGGCCCTGGTGGTGTTGGCCTTTGTTATTCAAAAAACCCGCCTGGGGCGCGCATTACGCAGCGTAAGCTTCGACAGGGACACCTCCAGCCTTATGGGTATTAACGTTACCCGCACCATTCAGTTTACCTTTGTGCTTTCAGGTATTCTGGCGGGGCTTGCCGGGGTTTTCCTTGGCATTAACTACACCCTTTACCCAACCCTTGGCGGGCTTGTTGTAAAAGGGTTTATCGCTTCGGTTATCGGCGGGCTTGGCAGTATGACAGGTGCGGTAATGGGGGCCATGATTCTTGGAATGGTGGAAACCCTGCTTACCAATTTTGTGGGCTCCGGCTATACGCCGGTATTCACCTTCCTCATTATGCTGGTGTTCCTGCTGGTTCGTCCGCGCGGCATCGCCGGTTCAAATATCCAGGAAAAGGCGTAGGAGGTAACAAATGGATTTATATATCAGTATTTTCACGCAAATTTTTATCAGCGTTGTTTCGGTGGTGGGCGTGTTCGTCCTCACCGGTATGACCGGCATGTTCAGCCTTGGCCAGGCGGCCTTTATGGCCATTGGCGCTTACGCTTCGGGTATTTTTGTGGTTAAGCTTGGCCTGCCTTTTCCCATTGCCTGTGTTTTGGCAATTGTGCTGGCGGTGTTGGTTGGCTTTATTGTGGGCCTGCCCACCGTGCGGCTGCGCCGCGACTATATCTCGCTGGTTACCCTGGGCTTTGGCGAGGCCATTACCGCCCTTTTAAACCGTACCACCTCGCTTACCGGCGGTGCCTCGGGTTTTGCCGGCATTCCCAAGAAAACCACCATTTTGCTGGCCTTCCTTTCGGCAGTGCTGGCGGTGGTGCTCATCAGCTTTTTCAAAACATCCAAATTTGGGCGCCAGTGCATTGCGGTGCGCAGCGACGAATTGGCCGCAAAAGCCATGGGCATTAACGTGCCCCGCGTAAAAATGACGGCGTTTTTGCTGTCGGTGGCGGTTACCGCCTACAGCGGCTGCCTGTACGCTTTCTACACCACCTACGTAGACCCTTCGCTTTTTGGCTGGAAAAAGAGCGCGGAATGGGTAATTATGGTGTTCTTTGGCGGCGTAAACAGCCTTACCGGTTCCATCCTCTCTACCTTTGTGCTAAGCGGCCTGCCGGAAATACTGCGCTTCTTAAACCAGTACCGCAGTATCTTCTACGCCGTGTTGGTATTGCTGGTCATCAACTTCATGCCCTCGGGCCTGCTGGGTGAATGGGAGCTTAGCCCCACCGGTATCAAAAACCTTTTCCGGGGCATCAAAAAAGCGGCCGGCAAACTGAAAAAAGCAGACGGGGAGGGGAAATAACCATGGCATTGCTGGAAGTAAAAAATATTTATAAAAGCTTTGGCGGCGTAAATGCCATCCAGGATTTTTCTCTGGAAGCCGAAAGCGGCGAAATTCATGGTATCATCGGGCCAAACGGCGCCGGCAAAACCACTATTTTTAACGTAATCTCGGGCGTGTACACGGCCGATAAAGGCAGCGTTGCGCTGGGCGGCAAAGATATTACCAAAATGGAACAGTACAAAATTACCCACGAGGGCATGGGCCGCACCTTCCAGAACATTCGTTTGTTCAAAGGCCTCAGCGTGCTGGAAAATGTGCTGTGCGCCTTCGACCCGGTTTCCAAATACAGCATTGTGGGCGGCCTTTTGCCCACCCCCAAGCGCTTTTCGGAAGAAAAGCGGGGGCGTGAAATTTGCGAGCATTACCTTGAAATTGTGGGGCTGAAAGACTATGTAAAGGAACGCCCCGAGAATATGGCCTACGGTATGCAGCGCAGGCTGGAAATTGCCCGTGCCCTTACCTGTACCCCCAAGGTGCTGCTGCTGGACGAGCCTGCGGCGGGCCTGAACCCCACAGAAGTAGGGGAGTTAACCGAGCTTATCCAGCGGCTTTCCAAAGAAATTGGGTTTGCCATTTTATTGATCGAGCACCGCCTGGAGCTTGTTATGAGCATTTCCCACGTTATTCATGTGCAAAACTTTGGCAAAACCATTGCGGTGGGCTCGCCCGCCGAAGTGCAGAATAACCCCGAAGTAATTGAAGCATATCTGGGCAAGGAGGAATAAATATATGGCTATGCTGGAAGTAAAAGATTTAAGTGTTAGCTATGGCCATGTACGGGCCTTGAAGGAAGCAAGCGTGGAGGCCAACGAGGGCGAAATTTACAGCATCATTGGCTCCAACGGCGCGGGCAAAACCTCTTTGCTGCGCTCTATCTCCGGGCTTGTGCGGCCGCAGAGCGGCTCCATTAACTTTATGGGGGAAAACCTGGTTAGAACCCCTCCCCATAAAATTGTGGAAAAAGGCATTATCCATGTGCCGGAAGGGCGTAAAACCTTTTCGGGCCTTACCATACAGGACAACCTTTTGGTTGGCGGCTACCGTTTTAAGGGAAAGACGCTGGAGGAAGACCTTGAAGAGCAGTACAAACGCTTTCCCATTTTGAACGAGCGCAAAACCCAGTATGCGGGCACCCTTTCGGGCGGCGAACAGCAAATGCTGGCCATTTCCCGCGGGCTGATGAGCAAGCCCAAAATTATGCTGCTGGACGAGCCCAGCCTGGGCCTTGCCCCCCTTATTGTGAACCAAATTTTTGATTTGATTAAGGAAATTCGCGATTCCGGCATCACCATTTTCTTGGTAGAGCAAAATGCCCGCAAGGCCCTTTCCATTTGCGACAAGGCCTGCGTGCTGGAAAACGGCATTGTTACCATTTGCGGCACCGGCGCCGAGCTGCTTAGCTCTGATGTTGTAAAGAAGGCTTACCTGGGCGCCTAAAACCCAGGCCTACAAAAACGGGAGAAAAATAAAATGATTCGTGAATGGAACGAAGAATCGTTGGACCATCGCAACGCGCTGCTGTATGCCATGGGCATTACCGAGCAAGAGGCCAAGCGCCCCGTCGTCGGCATTGTAAACAGCTGGAATGAAATGAACCCCGGCCATTTCCCCTTAAAGGACGTGGTGGCCGAAATTAAAAAAGAGATTTATGCGGCAGGCGCCCTTGCGCTGGAGCTGCCGGTAAGCGGCATTTGCGACGGCATTTGCAGCAACACCCCCGGCGACCGGTACACCCTGCCCGCCCGCGACCTTGTTTCCAGCGAGGTGGAAATGGTGGCTGAGCTGAACATGCTGGAAGGCATGGTAATTATGGCCACCTGCGACAAGGTGGTGCCCGGTATGATTATGGGTGCCCTGCGGGTAAACATTCCCACCGTAATGTTTACTGGCGGCTTTATGGCCCCCGGCAAGCTGGGAGGTAAAATGCTCACCCTTACCCACACAAAGCAGGCCTATGCGGCCTACATTGGCGGCGACATTACCCGCGACGAGTACAAGGCCGTGGTGCGCAATGCCTGCCCAACCCCCGGCGCCTGCCCCTTTATGGGCACGGCCAACACCATGTGCGCCACCGCCGAGGTGCTGGGCCTTTCCCCCCATGGCAACGCCAGTGTGCGCAGCCAAACCCCCGAATGGCACGAAATGGCAAAAACCGCGGGCCAGCGCATTGTGCAGCTTGTAAAAGAGGGGGTGCGCCCGCTGGATTTGATTGAGCAAAAGAGTTTTGAAAATGTGGTGCGCTATATGATGGCCACCGGCGGCAGCACCAACAGCATTCTGCACATTCCCGCCATGGCGCGGCAGGCGGGCTGCAACATTACCCCCGGGGTGTTCGACGACATCAGCCGCGAAGTGCCGGTTATCAGCACCATTTACCCCAACCACCCCACCTACACCATGGCCGATTTTTCGGCCGCGGGCGGCCTTGGCGCCGTGGTGAAAGAGCTGATTGCCGCGGGCAAAATTGACGGCAGTGCGCGGGGAATGTTCGGCACCCTGCAGCAAAAGGCAGACCTTGCCGAAAACACAAACACCAACGTAATTCACCCGGTTTCGCAGCCCATTCACGAACAGGGCGGCCTTGCGGTGCTGCACGGCAACATCGGCACCGACAGCTGTATTGTAAAATTCAGCGCGGTAGACCCTGCGGCCTGGAAATTCAGCGGCCCGGCCAAGGTATACAACTCGCAGGACGATGCCTGGAACGCCATTTTGAAGGATGAAATTGTGGCGGGCGACGTTGTAATTATCCGGTACGAAGGGCCCAAGGGCTCGCCCGGTATGCCCCACATGGAAACCTTTATGGCGGCTGTTTTGGGCAAGGGCATGGGCACCCAAATTGCCCTGGTTTCCGACGGGCGGTTCTCCGGCGCAACCGGCGGCCTTGCCATAGGCCACGTAAGCCCCGAGGCCTACGACGGCGGCAACCTTGCCTTTATTGAAAACGGCGACATGGTGCACATTGACATTGAGGGCCGCACCCTTACGGTGGATGTGGAGGAAGCGGAATTTGAAAGCCGCCGCAAGGGCTGGCAGCCCCTGCAAAAGCCCGCCAGGGGCTGGCTGCAGCTGTACCGCAAAAGCACAACCTCCGCCCACAAGGGCGCCACCATATACTGGGACTAAGCGGCGCTAAAAAGTGTATAATTCCTATGAACAGAAAGCTGAATTTGTGATAAAATAAGATAGAATTTGCTTTGAAAGGCAGGGGTTGTTGTGACGAACTTGAGAGATGTGGCCGAATATGCCGGTGTTTCCATGAGCACGGTCTCCCGGGTTTTAAGCAACAAAAGCTATGTAAACGAGCAAACGCGGCAAAAAGTGCTGGATGCGGTGCGCTTTTTGGATTACAGCCCCAATGTGCTGGCCAAAAGCCTTAAAATGGGGCGCACCAACACCATTGCGCTGATGGTACCCAGCATCCAGAACCTCATTTTCCCCGATATTGTGCGCGGGGCCGAGGACATGGCCCGCAAAAACGGCTATACCGTTATTTTGTGCAACAGCGACGAAGACACCGAGGTGGAAAAAGGCTATATCAACAAGCTGCGCAACCGCTGGATAGACGGGTTTATTGTTGCCTCCATGATGCCGAATTCCCAGCACATCATCAATTTGCAAAAAGAGGGCTTTCCCCTGGTGCTTACCTGCCGTTACTACGGCAGCGACATTGACGCCGTGGTGGTGGACAACGAAAAGGCCTCCTTCGACGCAACAAGCTACCTCATCCGTTCCGGGCACAAAAAAATTGCCTTTGCCATGGGCCGCAGCGAACTGCCTATTTATATAGAGCGTTTTGCGGGCTACCGCCTTGCGCTGGAGCAAAACGGCATTGCGTTTGATGAAAAGTACGTAATTCACGAAACCAACGGCACCGGCAGCTTTTACTACCTTACCCAAAACATGCTGAAAAGCGGCCTGAAGCCGGACGCCATTTTTGCCACCAGCGACCCCAAGGCCTATGTTATTATGCGCGCCTTGCACGACATGGGGGTCAACATTCCGGGCGAAATTTCGGTAATGGGGTTCGACAACGTAGAGCTTAGCTCGCTTGTAGAGCCCCCGCTTTCCACCGTATCGCAGCCCCTGTACGACATTGGGGCGCTGGCGGCCAAAAAGCTGTTTCGGCAAATTCAGCACAAAGAAAAGCACGGCGAGCTTGCCCCCCCGCAGGTGGATGTGCTGAATACCGATTTGATCATACGCAAATCCACACGCTAAGGAACGGTATCATGAACCCCTTTGGTATTAATTTATGGAACTGGGTGCAAGGGCTGGACGAAGCCTGTGTGCCCCTTGTAAAAAAAGCGGCGGAAATGGGCTTTACGGCAGTAGAAATTCCCATGACGGTGCCCACCCATGCCTGCCTGCCCGCTCTAAAGCGGGAGATAGAGCGCTGCAATATGCGCGTTAGCCTGTGCGCGGCCATGGTGGCCGGGCGGGACATCAGCAACGAGCAGGCCGAAGTGCGCGCCGCCACCCGGGCGTATATTATGGAGTGCCTTCAAACAGCCGCCTTTTTGGGGGCGGATGTGTTTGCGGGGCCCTTATACTCCGGCGGCGCCAAGCGGCACAGCCTGCCCCCGCGGGCAAAGGCGGCGGAATGGCAAAGGGCGGTGGAGGGCCTGCGGGATATGGCCGATTACGCGGCGGAGCGCGGGGTTGCCCTTGCCCTTGAGCCGCTGAACCGTTACCGCACCAGCGTTGTCAATACGGCGGGGCAGGCCCTGCAAATGGCAGAGGATATTGGGTGCGCCAATGTGGGAATACATTTCGACACCTACCAGGCAAACATGGAGGAATGGGATGTGTGCGCCGCGCTGGAAGAGGTTTTGAAGGCCGGGAAACTGGGCCATTTCCACGCCTGCGGCAACAACCGCGGGGCCCCGGGCACCGGCCATCTGCCCTGGCGGCAAATTTTTAATTTGCTGAAAAAGTATGGCTATAAGGGGCACATTACCATGGAAACCTTTTGCGAAGGCTCTATGGACCCGTGCTGGTACCCGCTTGCGCCCACGCAAAACGCGCTGGCCCGGCAGGGAATTGCCTATTTAAAACAAGCAATGCAGCAATAGAAAATACAGGCCCGCAAAGGGCGCCTCAGTTTGCCCGCATATTGCAAACGTTTGCAATACAATTGGGAGAAATGGGCTGGCTGTGGTTACTGAAAAGGAAGGTGGAAGACAAATGGCAGCACATGAAAAATTTGGCTTCAAAACGCTGGAAGAAATGCAGAAAAAGGTTGCCGAGCTGGGTGTGAATATTTCCCTTACCAAAGATTTGGCGCCGCTGCACAAACAGGTAAAAGTGGGCAATGTTACGGCCCCCAACTCCATGGCGGTTTTGCCCATGGAAGGCTGCGATTCAAACCCCGACGGAAGCCCGAGCGAACTGGTGGAAAGGCGCTATATGCGTTTTGCATCTGGCGGTGCGGGCCTTTTGTGGTGGGAGGCCTGTGCCGTTGTGCAGGAAGGGCGCGCCAACCCCCTGCAAATGATGCTTACCAAAGAAAATGTGGGCCAGTTTGCCGGCCTTTTGAAGCGCACCAATGCCGCCGCCGCGGAAAACAACGGGGCGGGCCACAAGCCGGTAAACATTTTGCAGCTTACCCATTCGGGCCGTTATTCCCGCCCGGTGGGGCACAAAGCCGCGCCCATTGTGCCCCAGCACGACCCGCTTTTAGACCCCCGTGTGGGCCTGAAGGAAACCGACCCGGTGGTTACCGATGAATATCTCGACGCTTTAACCGACAAATATGTGCAAAGCGCTCTTTTGGCCAAAGAGGCGGGCTTCGAAGGGGTAGACCTTAAAAGCTGCCACCGCTACCTGTTAAGCGAGCTGCTGGCCAGCTTTACCCGCGAGGGAAAATATGGCGGAAGCTTTGAAAACCGCACCCGCTTTTTGCTGCGCACCATTCAGGCGGTGCGCAAGGCTGTTGGCCCCAATTTTGTTATTGCCAGCCGCTTTAATGTGTTTGATGCCCACCCGTACCCCTATGGGTTTGGCGAAGACAAAGAGGATTTCTGGAAGTTTGACCCAACCGAGCCTATGCAGCTTGTAAAGCTGATGTGCGAAAACGGTGTAGATTTGCTCAGCAACTCTGCCGGCAACCCCTATTATATTTACCCGCAGGTAACCCGCCCCTTCGACCTTTCCAGCATGGGCATTCCCACGCCGGACGAACACCCGCTGGAAAGCATTGCCCGCCTGTTCGAGTTTACCCGCAAAATTCAGCATGCCGCCGGCAGTGTGCCGGTAATTGGCAACGGGTATACCTGGCTGCGCCAGTTCTTCCCCAATGTGGGCGCGGCAAACCTTGCCGACGGCAGCTGCAGCATGGTGGGGCTTGGGCGTTCCAGCTTTGCCTACCCGCAGGCGCCGCACGATGTGCTTACCACAGGCACCATGGACCCGAACAAATGCTGCACAACCTGCAGCAAATGCACCCAAATTATGCGCGACCATGGCCGCACCGGCTGTGTTATTCGCGATTCTAAAGTGTACGCCCCCCTGTACAAAGAAGCCCGGCAGGGTGCCGAAAGCCGCGAAAAATCGTTCCAGTAAAGTTTTTTGCGGGTGTGCGGGGCCGCTGGCCGCAACCAAGTAAAATTCATAAAAATAAGGCTCATAACAAATAAAGAGGGATGCAAAATGGCACTTGAAAATAAGGTGGGCCGGGTGTACGAGCCCGGCAAGGTAGATTTTATCAGCCGCACCGTGCCCGAGCTTGCTGCCGATGAAATGGTAATAAAGGTGGTTGCCAGCGCTATTTGCGGCAGCGACCTGCACATTTTTAAAGGCAAGCACCCGTCGGTGCCTTTGCCTGCAACCATTGGGCACGAATTTTCCGGCGATGTTGCCGCCATGGGCAGCGGTGTAACAGGGTTTGCCCTGGGCGACAGGGTTACCGTTGAACCCTGCATTGTGTGCGGCACCTGCGACGCCTGCCGCCACGGCGAATACGGCTACTGCGAAAATATAAGCTTCACCTACCGCAATGGCGACGGCGCCATGGCCAATTATGTGAAGGTAAAGGCCCCCTATGTGTACAAGCTGCCCGCGCATTTAAGCTACGAGGCGGGCGCGTTAATAGAGCCCCTTTCGGTGGCCACCCATGCCGTGCGCCGCGCCGACATTAAAATGGGCGAAAACGTGCTGGTGCTGGGGGCGGGCGCCATTGGCCTTTTGGTGGCGGCGCTTTGCCGTTTGTGCGGCGCGGGCGAGGTGTTGGTGTGCGACCACGCCGCCGCCCGCCTTACCCTTGCCAAAGAGCTGGGCGCAACGGCCACGGTAAACCCCAACGAAGGGGAAAGCGTGGAAGAAGCGGTGCAGCGGGTTACCGGCGGCAAAGGCATGGACAAAACCTTTGAGTGCGTTGGGCGTGAATCTACCTTTGTGCAGGCCATGACCACCCTTAAAAAGAACGGCCTTGCCACCATTATCGGCATTTTTGAAAAGCCGGACATTACCATACCGGCCATGCGGTTTATCAATTATGAAATAAAGGTGCAGGGGGCCCAGGGCTATTGCTGGGATTTCCCCATTGCCATTAAAATGACCCGCGACATCGACCTGGAAAAACTTATTACACATACCTTTGCGCTGGAAAACCTGCAACAGGCGCTGGAAACCTGTTTCGACAGAAGCGCGGGCAGTGTGAAGGTTATTATTAAGCCCTGACAAACGAGGAGGAGACCCATGAGAAAGACAGCCATTGTAACAGGTGGCAGCCGCGGCATTGGGCTGGCTATTGCCCGGCAGCTGGCGCAGGATGGCTATAACCTGGTGATAACCGGCAGAAAACCGCTGGAGGAATGCAAAAAGAATTTTGAACAGCTGGAAGAAGCCGGAAGCGAATATTTGTATGTGCAGGGCGACATTGCCAGTGCAGAAGACCGGCAGGCACTTGTTGAAAAAGCGGTGCGGCAATTTGGCGGCATTCACCTTTTGGTGAACAATGCGGGGGTTGCCCCCAAGGTGCGCGCCGACCTTTTGGAAATGACCGAAGAAAGCTTTGATTTTGTGGTGGGTACCAACACCAAGGGCACCCTGTTTTTAAGCCAGGCGGTTGCAAAGCAAATGATGAAACAGCCGGTAGAGGGCAAAAAACGCGGCACCATTATCAACATTTCCTCTTGCTCGTCGGTGGTTTCTTCCACTAACCGCGGCGAATACTGTGTTTCCAAGGCGGGAATTTCCATGGTTACCACCCTTTTTGCCGACCGCCTTGCCGCCGAGGGCATTTTGGTGCACGAAGTGCGGCCGGGTGTAATTGCCACCGATATGACCAGCGGAGTGCAGGAAAAGTACGACGCTTTGTTTCAGGAAGGAAAATTCCCCATTGCCCGCTGGGGCACCCCCGAGGATATTGCCGGGGCGGTTTCCGCCCTTGCCAGCGACAAATTTTTGTACACCACCGGCAATTATATTGATGTGGACGGCGGTTTTCACATTCAAAAGCTGTAGGCCGAAACGGCAATGAAAACGACAGGAGATGCGGCAAAGTGACTGAAACAATTTTACGGTACAAGCAGTATGCTGTCCGCACCTATTCGCTGAACACCGTGGTGGTGGGCACCGGGGCGGCGGGCTACAATGCGGCCAACCGGCTGTACAATTACGGCCAAAAAGACATTGCCATGGTAACCGAGCACATCAATGCGGGCACCTCGCGCAATACCGGCTCCGACAAGCAAACCTACTACAAGCTTACCCTTGCAGGGGGCGACGGCGACAGCGTGCGTGAAATGGCCGAAACGCTTTTCGAGGGCCAGTGTGTAGATGGCGACCATGCCCTGTGCGAGGCTTCGCTTTCGGCCCAGGGCTTTTTAAACCTGGTAGAGCTTGGGGTTGCCTTTCCCCGCAACCGGTACGGCGAGTTCATTGGGTATAAAACCGACCACGACCCCCGCCGCCGGGCCACCAGCGTGGGGCCCTATACCTCCAAACGTATGACCGAATGCCTGCAGGCCGCCGTAGAGCAAAAGGGAATTCGGGTGTTTGACAAGCTGCAGGTTATAAAGGTTTTAACAAACGGGGAAAGGGTACAGGGGCTTTTGTGCCTGAACCTTGCGGGCGAAGCCGCCCCGGAAGACCGTTTTGTTGCCTTTAACTGTAAAAATGTGGTGTACGCCACCGGCGGGCCTGCGGGCATGTATGCCAACAGCGTATACCCTGCGGGGCACTATGGCAGCACCGGCCTTGCCTTTGAGGCGGGGGTAATAGGCAAAAACCTTACCGAATGGCAGTATGGCCTTGCCTCGGTAAAGCCCAGGTGGAACGTTTCGGGCACCTACATGCAGGTGTTGCCGCGCTTTATTTCCACCGATGCAGACGGAAACGACGAAAAAGAATTTTTGTACGATTTTTTTGAAGAGGAAGGCAGTCTGCTTTCCAAGGTGTTTTTAAAAGGGTACCAGTGGCCTTTCGACGTGCGCAAGGTAGAGGGCGGTTCCTCCATTGTGGATATTCTGGTGTACCTGCAAACCTTGCAGGGGCGCAGGGTGTTTTTGGATTTTCGCCAAAACCCCGGCGGCAAGGAAGTTGATTTTTCGCTGCTGGAGCCCGAGGCACGGGAGTACCTGGAGAAAGCGGGCGCCTGTTTTGGCACCCCGCTGCAGCGCCTTTTGCACATGAATACCCCGGCGGTAGAGTTTTACAAAGACAAAGGGGTAGACCTTGCCTCCCAGCCGCTGGAAATAGCCCTGTGCGCCCAGCACAACAACGGCGGGTTGGATATAGACTGCTGGTGGCAAACCAACCTTGCCGGTTTTTTTGCGGCGGGCGAAGCGGCGGCCAGCCATGGCGTGTACCGCCCCGGCGGCAGCGCCTTAAATGCCGGGCAGGTGGGTTCTACCCGGGCCGCCCAGTATATTGCGCAAAATGGGCAGGGAGAAGCCGACACAGCCGAAGTATTTGAAGTAGCCACAGGCGCGCACATTGAAAAAGCCCTGCAAATGGCAGAAACGGCCTTTGATAGCGGCGAAGAAAATGTGCGCCGCCTTTGGGACGAAGCAGCCCGCCGTATGAGCAGCTTTGGGGCGGCCATACGCAGTGAAGAGGGAATAGAAAAAACCGCCGAACAGGTACAGCGACAAATTGCTACTTTTGCCGAAACCGTAAAGTGTGGCAGCCCGGCCAATTTGCGGCTGGTATACCGGCTGTGGGACGTGCTTATTTGCCAGCTGGTGTACCTGCGGGCTATGCAAAGCTACATGCAGGCCGGTGGCAAAAGCCGCGGCAGCGCCCTGTACAGCGACAGCCGGGGCAAAAAGCCCTATGCACAGCTGCCCGATACCTTCACCTTTATTGTGGACGACGGCAGCAAGGGAAATGTTGTGCAGCTGGCCGCCTACAAAAACGGAAGGGCGGAATTCAGCTGGCGGCCGGTACGCCCCATTCCTGAAGATGAAGATTTCTTCGAAAGCGTTTGGCGCACCTACCGCGAAAACAAGAATATTTACTAGCAAAACGGCCATGTGGCCGGTGGGTGCAGCCTGCCGGCCACGCGTTGTTTTGTGTGCCGGGCTGTGCGCGGGGCAAGGCTTTGCCCTTGGTTTTCCGGCGGCGGGTACGGTGGCAAATGCAGCCTGTTAATATGGGGGCATGTGGTTGACACACCGGGGTAAATATGGTAGAATATGCAAGCGTCATTTGTGTATTTAATTTGTTTTTTCTTTGTATTTTACACATTTGCGCTTTTGTTTTGCTCTATGGTGGGTATAGCTCAGTTGGTTAGAGTGCCAGGTTGTGGCCCTGGAGGTCGTGGGTTCGAGCCCCATTATCCACCCCATTTTTTTAAAAAAAGGCCTGTAAAGGCCTTTTCTATATTGGGCTGTCGCCAAGCGGTAAGGCCACGGACTTTGACTCCGTCATTGCGAAGGTTCGAATCCTTCCAGCCCAACCAAAATTCGCTTACCTGCATGGGGTAGGCGAGTTTTTTTATTTGAAGAGTAACGGATGTGTCCAATTGTGTCCAGTAAAAAAATACCGGGCCCGGCAATTGGCTGGGCCCAGTCGCTTTTTTATTATACTGGTGATATGCTGCTTTTTCGATAGGCTTTCAGGTTTTGCCTGTACAGCAAAAAAGGGCCGGGTGTTCTCTTTTAAAATTCGGGCAAGGCGGGCCAAAGCTGTGGTATTTGCCAAAATACTGCTTAGCTCGCCTGCAATTCATGCCACAAAGCCATGCTTTAATGGCATTTTGAGGCCGGTGAAGGTGAGCGGCAAAGCAATTGTTGTAAAATAAATGGTAGACAAAAAAACAATACTGGTTAAAGCTGCCGCCAACACAGCAATAACCATACCGTTTTTTTAGCTTTTGCTTGTGCCGTTTATTGGTTTGTGCTGTTTAAATGTATACCAATAAAACAGCAAGGCCGGGGCGCAAATTTTAAGCGCCCCGGCCTTGCCACACAAATGCCCGGTGTTGTTTGCCTTCCAGTATGCTTGCCCCCAAAAGGCTTTACAGCGCCAATAAAAGGCTGCCATATTTTACCCAACCAAAAAGTAAAAGGGCCACCCACAGCAGGCACTCCAGCGGCACCAGCAGCTTAAATTTTAAATGTTTTGTTTTGTGGCGAAACAGGTTCATGCCCAAAAACAGGCCAAAGCAGCCGCCAAGCAGGCCCGCGGTAAGCAGCGCAGCTTCCGAAATGCGCCATTGCCCCTTTACCGCACGGCGCTTGTCTATGCCACAAAGGGCAAAGGCAATAAGGTTTACCGCCAGCAGGCAGGCCGCTAAAATTAAAAATAAAGCCATAAAAACTTCCATTCATAAATTTTTTGAAAAACAAGGGCTGGTGTTGCTTTGCAAGCTGAAAAAGAAAATGCAGCCGTGTACGCAACAAGGGAAGGCAAAAGCTGCTATATGCGGGGGGCCCCTTCGGCGCGCAGGGCGTTCCAAGCAGGGGTTGCAATGCCCGCCTGCTGGTTTAGGGCTGTGAAGGCCTTGTCCAATGCCAGCATTTCGGCCCCGGCATTTTTACAATGGTCGCTTGCGGCAAGGCGCCCCAAGGGGGTTTTTGCCATTCCCCACAGTAGGGCTTTTGTTTTTTTTCTGCCGGGGCCAAAGGCCTCTTCACTGTTGGCGGGGCGAATGGGGTAGCCAAGCTTTTTTAAAACGGCATACCCCTCCAGCGCGGCCTCCATTGCCATATCCAGCTGGTGGCCGGTGGCTTTGGGCAAATGGAAATTGGTTGCATAGCACACATAGGCAATGGGCAAAATAAATGCCATGTGGCATTTTAGCCAGGCATCCATATTTTCTTCCTGGGTAAGGCGGTAGCGGGTGCCTGCAAAGGCTTCTTTAAGCAGGCTTGCAAATGGTGCGGAAAGCGGCGCGCGAAGGCCCCCCACTGTCATACCAACCCCGGCGTGCACGCTGATGACTTTTCCGTTTTCACGCCGCCCGCCGGTGCCCTGAAAGCCAAAGGCAACCTCCTTTTCCACTGGGGAGGCGGCCAAAGTGCGGGCGGCCTGCTCCGCGTTCATGTTGTTGCCCACCAAAACCACATGGCGGCTGTGGTTTTGCGCAACCACTGGCAATACCTGCGGCAGTTGGCCATGTTGCATTACCACAAAAATAAGGTCGTACACATCCCCCGGGGCAAGTGCCTCAATGACAGGGATATGGTCGGTGGTGGTGTGCATTTGGGCGTAATGCCGAATGATAAGCCCGTTTTTTTGCAGGGTTTCTCCCCACGCCCCCCTTGCCAGCAGGGTTACCTGTTGCTTGGCCCGGCACAGTATATGTGCCATTTCGCAGCCTATTACACCGGCTCCGTACACTAAAATTTTCATGGCCGCCCCCTTATAAAAATAATTTTATAGTTTGCTTTGCGCCTGTAAAACAAAAAAGCAGGCAAAAACTCCATAAAAAGCAGGCAATACCGCCTTGCCAGGCGGTGCGCTAGCCGGGCATTTCCCCAATAAGGGCGGTAAGCTGCGCGGCATCCTGCTCTGTTCCTTCTCCCTCTATGTTTAAAAGCAGGGGCAGGCCGTACCGCTTTTGTATTTTGGGGCCCGCGGCGCAAAAATGCTTGCCAAAGCGCTTGTCTCCGTTTACCACAACCCCTTTTACAACGGCACCGTTTTTCTTTAAAAATTTTTTGGTTGTGCCGGCAATTTGGCCAAGGCCGCTGTTGCGGGTAACCAAAATACAGGGGCCGGTTATGCTGTGCTCCACCGGCTGGGAAGGGTAAGGGAGTTTTTCGGCAAAACGCTTGCCAAGGCCAGTTTTGCTGTCGTATACAATTATAATATTTTCCATAGAAGGGCACACCGCCAATTCATAAATTGCTAATGGTTAGTTATAGCTAACTTATTGTAGCAAAGTACGGGGGCAAGCGCAATATGTTGTGCAAAAAACTGGAAAAGAAAACGGCAAAAGCAACGGTGTTTGCCTGTGGAAGAAAAAATTATTCCAGCAAAACAGGCACAGGGCCCTGTATTTGTAGCTGGCCGGGCTCTACGGCACAGGTTAAGGCGGTTATTTGTACGCCCTGTTTTGCGGCAAGGCGCAGGGCTTTGCCAAAGGCGGGGTCCAATGCGTCGTTGGGGGCAAACCCCCGCACATCGCTGCGCTTTATAACAAAAACCACCATGGCTTCGTACCCGGCTTGCAGGCAATGGCAAAGCTCGGTAAGGTGTTTTGTGCCCCGCGTGGTGGGCGCCCCCGGGAAACGGGCAATGCCGCTTTCCACAAGGGTTACCCCCTTTATTTCAGCAAAAATTTTGCGGGGGCCCGCTTCAAGGTAATAATCGAAACGGGAATGCTCAAACCGGGTTTCGGGCCGCACCAGGGTAAGGCCCTTAATAAATTCACCGCGGGCAACCCATTCGCCAAACAGGTGGTTCGGCGCCATGCTGTCAATGTTTACCCAAAGGCTGCCGTGCTGCACGGCAATAAGGGTGTAGGCGGTTTTGCGCAGCGGGTTGTCTGCCCGTTGCAGGGCGGTGGGGGTGCCGGGCAGCAAAAGCTCTTGCAGGCGGCTGGTATTTTTTACGTGGCAGTTATAAACTGCGCCGTTTATTTCCACCTGGGCAATAAACCGGTTTGGCCGGGCAAGAAAAGTTCCGAAAACAAGGTTGCTGTACTGCATTATGTAGGCTCCTGCATCACACAAGCAGGCACACCCGTTATAAAAGGCGGCGCTGCTTTTATTTATTGAAAAAGCGTGTTATAGTGAAGGTGGCAAAGCACAAATGCCGCCAAGTTTATTTCCATAACCAGTATACCACGAAAAAGGAGTGATTTTATATGAAATTGAGCGCCCGCAACCAGCTGAAAGGTACAATTATAAGCATTGAAGAGGGAGCCGTAAACGGAATTGTTGTACTGGATATTGGCGGAGGGAACAAAATTTCCTCCACCATATCCATGAACGCCATACGTGAGCTTGCCCTTGCCGTAGGCAAGGAGGCGTATGCGGTTATCAAATCCACCTCTGTAATGGTGGGAATAGACGAATAAAGGTTTATTTTGAGGGTCTGTAAAAAAAAGCCCCGCCTGGTAAAGGCGGGGCTTTTTTTGCTGTGTGGGCTTTTGCCCGCCGCCGGCTGAAATTTGCGGCGGGCGAAAGAGCGCCCGGCCTGCAGGGCAAGCCGAAGCCGGCGGTTTACGGCCTTGGGTAGCGGGCCTTAAAAGAGCCGAATTCCTCTTCGTTGTCGAAAAAGTGAAGCGTGTGCGTATAGGCAACGCTTTGGCCGGGCGCCAGCATTTTTAAAGTGCCGTTGGCCTCTGCCTTTGCGCGGGAATCTACGTTGCCGTTGGCGGTTTCCAGCCCAAGGGCGTAATCTCCCTTGCCGAACATGTTCCACTGAATGAAATGGTCCAGGGTATCTGCGGAATATTCAATAAACATACCCAGCTTGCTTGAGGGGTTAAAGCACCCGTACCCCGCCATACCGGTTTGGTTTGGCGGCAGGGTGTGGTAGTAGCACCGTTCCGCATAACCGGCAGCGGGCGGGGTTACCTTGTCGCGGTTTTCCAGCCCACGGGCCGCCCATTCATCGCGGGGGGCCACCCGGGTAGAGGGAAGGTATATTTGCAGGTTTTCATCCAGCAGGGGATAGCCCATATTAAAATGGTACAAAACCATGTGCCCCGCCGGTGCAAACCCGGTGTTTGTAACAAGGTCGCGCATTTCCACCTTGTTTTTGCCAAGCTGAAAGCGGTATTGGCGGTGCAGGGTAAAGTGTTCCGCAAATTGTACGGCCTCATGCATTTCGCCCTGCATTGTCAGGGTGGGCAGGCCGTCTTCCAGGGTGAGAGATAAATTAAGCCTTTCGGCGGGGGTGTTGGCAATGCGCCCATGCAGCCCCCAGGTGCCTGTGGGCGAGGTGCTTGGCGCGCCAATGGAGGAAAGGCCGCAGGTGGAAAGAAAGCCGCCAAAAAAATTCCGCAAAAATTCGCTGTTTGCGGAATTGTAATACTGTGGGGCGCAAATGCCAACAGGAGAAATGAAGTTCAGGTTTTTCCCGTTCAGGCGTATCTGGTAAATATCCATAGCGCGGTCGGGCACAACGGTAATATCCAGCCCCGCGGTGGTGGCTACGTCAACGGCATAAACCCCCTCCTGCCTGCCGCCGCAAAGGCGGTATTCTTTATAGGGGAACAGCTGCTGCGGGTTGCCCACATAGCCCAGTTTTTCTTTATAATCCATACATTTCGCCTTCTTTTCCCTAGGGGGTATCCTGTAAGCGGCAGCGGCGTATACCGCTGCCGCCGGGGCTGCCCGGCCGCCCCAATAGGCCAAAAAACCTACAGGCCAATAAAAGAGAACAGCCCGTCCTTATCCAGAAAATCGCCGGTTATCACGTCGGCCCCAGCTTTGGCCAGGCGGCTGTATTTAACCGGGTTTATGCCCGCAAGGGCGGTTTCATCGGTGGCGGTTCCCACGGTAACGGCGCCCGCCTTGTGGCCCAGCATAATTTCCACCTTGCCGTCGCCAAATACGGCAAGCTCGGCGGCGGGAATAGTGGCGAGCAAGCGTTCCAGCACCTTTTCTTTTGAACAGGATATTTC
>JBKEBR010000295.1:0-3316 GCA_047973285.1 Oscillospiraceae bacterium
CAAACCACCAAAAGGCCTGAAAGTGCGGTAATTAAAACGTTCAGCCGTTTCTGCTTTTTTCGCATAACCAGCCGCGCGCGCCGTTCGGTGGCGTCTTCCTCCCGCGGGGCGGGGGGCTTGCCAGCGGCGGCTCTTCGGCTGCCGGTGGAAGCGGCGGAATAAGAACCCCGGCTGCCCTCTTCAAAATCTGCGGGCCGCGGTTGCCTTTGGGCTGGCCCCGCCCGGCGTGAACGGGAATTTCTTGGTTCCTGCGGCTCGTCATAAGGGTCGTAGTTCCGCATAAAAACGCCTCCTTTTACCGTATAGCACACTCAGCGCAAAAGTACCGTCTTATTATAACCCAGCCGTACCAAAATGGCAAATAAAGCACAGCAGGGCGGCGGTATATAAAATGGGGCAGGCCTATGCCAAGTAGTAAACAGCAGGGCCAAAATACAAAAGGAACAAGGCCAAAAGAATATGGCAAACGGCAGCAAAGCCGTTTGCCGCGTTTTCGGCAGCAGCCTTTTCTATGGGTGGCGCCCGGCTTGCCGATGTTTTTTCTTTAGTATTGCGGGTTGCCCCGCGGTCTTTTGCCTGAAAATCAAAACAAAAAAGCCGCCTGCGGGCAGGCGGCCAGTAAGGTACATTTTTGAATAAAAGCGGCCTATACACCGCCCGTTTGGTCTTTAAACAAACCGGCAGAGCGCAGCACCGGGCCAAGGGCAAGCGCCAGCAAAACGCTGCCCACCACCGCCAAAACGGCATTGATGCTGGAGGCCACAGCCTTGGTGGCCACCACCGGCCAAACGGCGGGCCAGGGGCTTGCCATTACAAAGCGCTGCACAATTACCGATTTTGCAAGGTACAGCACAACATACAGCGCCGCGCCGCCGGCAGCCGAAACAACCAGGCGCAGCTTTTGGGCAAGCGCCTTCAGCACATAGCGGTTTAAAAGCCCCGCGGCAAACCCCATGGCAAATTTGGTTAAAAAGGTAATCCAAAATTCCGAAACGTACAGGGGGTTGGTAAAATCGTACAGCATAGAGCCAAGCCCCGCGGCAAAGCCCCCCACCAGCGGCCCAAACAACAGGCCAGACAAAAGGCACATAATGTTGCCGAAATGAATACGGCTAATTTCCCCAATGGGAATGGAAATAAAAGACAACACCAGCACCAGCGCCGCCAACAAAGCCACCAGCACCAGCGTTTTCAACTGAAAGAACCCCTTTTTTTGCATACGGCTCACTCCTAGCGGGGTATGCCGGTTGACATACCCTTTATTTTTGCGTAAGCTAATTGTAAAGCAAAACTGGCCCTATTTTAATAGCCAGTTTTTATATTTTTAATAGGGTCAGATATATGAATTTCGAAAATTTATTTCTGGAAAAAACCAATAAAAAACCGCTATACCAACAGCTGTACCTGTATTTGGCAGGCCGTATTCAAAGCGGAGGGGTTGCCGCGGGGCAAAGGCTGCCGGGCAAGCGCAGCGCCGCCGAGCAGCTGGGCATCAGCGTAAACACCGTAGACGAGGCCTACCAAATGCTGGCGGCCGAAGGGTATGTGGTGGCCAAGCCCCGCAGCGGCTTTGTTGTGGCAAAGCTGGAACAAACCATACCGCCGCCGAAAGCAGCGCCGCCGGTGCCCCCCGCCGCCGAGGCGCCGCAAAGGCCTGTGGAGTTTTCGTTTTCCACCGGAGACATAGACCCCTCGCTTTTTCCGCGCAAAATGTGGAACCGGCTGCTGCGCGAAACCTTGGCCGGTGGGGAAAACCTGTTTACCCGCGGCAAAAGCATGGGCGAAGACGCGCTGCGCCTTGCCATTGCCGAATACCTGAAAGGCTACCGGGGGGTGCGCTGCACCCCGGGCCAAATTGTGGTGGGGGCGGGTCTGGAGGTGCTGGTGGGTATGCTGGCCCGGCTGTTTGCGGGGCAGCCCATTGCGGTGGAAAGCCCTGGCTACGGCAAAACAAGCCGCATTCTGCAAAACATGGGGGGCAGGGTGTGCCCCGTTGCGGTGGATGACGAGGGGGTAAGCGTAAGCGCGTTGCAGCAAAGCGGCGCCCAAATTGCCTACCTTACACCCAGCCACCAGTTTCCCACCGGGGCGGTAATGCCCATAGGCCGCCGCGCCGAGGTGCTGCACTGGGCGGCCCAAAACAATGCCTTGATTATAGAAGACGACTACGACAGTGAATTCCGTTTCGACGGCCGCCCCCTGCCCAGCCTGCAGGGGCTGGACGAAAAAGGCCATGTGGTGTATGCGGGCACCTTTTCCCGCTCGCTTGCGCCGGGCCTGCGCGCCGCATATCTTGTGCTGCCCGCCCCGCTGCTGCAAAGCTGGAAGCAGGCCTACGGCGAATACACCTGCACCGTTTCCCGCCCGGAGCAGCACACCCTTGCCAAGTTTATGCAGCAGGGCCATTTTGCGCGCAGCCTGAACCGCATGCGGGGGGTGTACCGCCAAAGGCGCAACCTGCTTCTGCAGGCCCTGGCCGCAGCGCTGCCCGCGGGCAGCTATACCGTTCAAAACGCTCACACCGGCCTGTATTTTGTGGTTGGCCTGCCGGGCAAAAACGCCGTTCAAATTGCAAACGCCGCCCCGGCACAGGGGGTGCGGGTAAGCGCCCTGCGGCAATATGTTTTGCCGGGGCACACCGCGCCCCAAAAGCTGGAAAGCCGGCTGGTGCTTGGGTACGGCGGTTTGGCAAACGGCCAAATAGAGGCGGCGGTGCAAAGGCTTGCCCACCTGATACAAACCACGGGCGGGCTGCCGCTGTAAGTGTTCGCTGCGTGAGTGGTGCAAACCACGCCGCCCCGTGGCGGGCACAAAGCCTCTGCGGGCTTTGGCAGGGCGTTTGCCCCTAAGTGGGCTGCCTGCCGGTGTGCTCTTGGCAAGCCTTTTGCTTAGGCGGTTGGCGGGCGGCGCAAAGTGGGGTATAATAAATGAGCTGCCTGTAAAATTGGCAGGGCCCGGCGGCGCGCGGTGTACCGGGGTGTGCGGCAACCGGTTGCGCGCGGTGTAGCCAAGGTTCCTGTTGGCTGCTGCAAGCCGCGCCGGCACAATGCCAAAGGGCAAAACAGCAGCCAATTCGCCGCCGAAGGCGGCAAACTTTTGTGTGGAGGTTTTCATGAAAATTTACGTTACCCGCCACGGTGAAACCGTCTGGAATTTTGAAAACAAGCTGTGTGGCAGCACCGACATTAAGCTTACCTCAAAGGGAATAGGGCAGGCGCAGGCGCTTGCCAAAACCCTTGGCGGCCGGGGCATTGAAGCAATTATTGCCTCCCCTTTGAAGCGGGCCCGGCAAACGGCGCAAATTCTGGCGCAGGCG
>JBKEBR010000296.1:0-2390 GCA_047973285.1 Oscillospiraceae bacterium
CAATCAGCGCCATCAGGCCGGGGCGCTGGGTGCCCTGCAGGGCGGCAAGCCCGGCGCGCACCAGCGTGCGGTTTTCATCCACCAGCTGCATCACATCGGCTATGGTGCCAATGGCAACCAAGTCTCCAAACAGGGGCAGCAGCTCTTGGGGGGGGCAATCCTCCAGCGCGCAGGCCAGCATAAAGGCCACCCCCACCCCCGAAAGGCGGTTGTACGGGCTGGCGTCGTCTTGGCGGCAGGGGTTCACCAGCGCCTCCACTGCGGGCAGGCTGCTTTGGGGCAGGTGATGGTCGGTAACCACCACCTCCACGCCGCGCTGGCGGGCGCGCTCAATGGCCTCGAAGGCGGAGGTGCCGTTGTCTACCGTAACAATCAGGGAAATGCCGTTGTCGGCAATTTGGTCTACCAGCGCCTCGGAAAGGCCGTACCCGTCGTCGGAACGGCTGGGCAGCTTATAAAACACCTCGGCCCCGGCCGATTCGAGATAGGTGTACAAAAGGGCGGTGGCGGTAATGCCGTCCACATCGTAGTCGCCAAACACCACAATGGATTCTTCGTTTTCAATGGCCTTGTGGATACGGCGCACGGCCTTTTCCATATCCTGCATCAAAAGGGGGCTGGGCAGCGGCTGGCTTTCGGCCAGCAGCCCCGCGGCCTGCGGGGCGGTTTCCATACCGCGGGCCACCAAAACGTCGCTCAACAAACGCCCGGCCTTTATTTCTTTGCCAAGCCGCTCGCTGCTTTGCGCGTTGGGCTCGCCAATTTTCCAGTTTCTGTACAGCATACCGCGCCCCCTTTCCGGTTTTGTTCTGCGGGCTTTTTTAGTATTTAATAATAATACAGCAAGGCCGCCCTTGTAAAGCGGCCCTTATACAGGCGCGTATTTTTGTATAATGGCTTCGGCAACCCGCACGCCGTCGGTGGCGGCGCTCATAATGCCGCCCGCATACCCCGCCCCTTCGCCGCAGGGCCACAGGCCGGGCATAGAAAGGCTTTGAAGGCCTTCCCCCCGGGCAATGCGCACTGGCGAGGAGGTGCGGGTTTCCAGCCCGGTAAGCACCGCGTCGGCGGCGCTGTAGCCGGGCAAGCGCCGCCCAAAGGTTTCCAGCCCGGCGCGCAGGGCCGCGCCAACAGGCGGCGGCAGCAGCGCCGCAAGGTTTGCGCCCACCACGCCGCGCGGGTAGGTGGGCTGTATGCGGCCAAGGGCCAGCTTGCCCTGCCCCTGCAAAAAGCTGCCCACCGTTTCGGCCGGGGCGCCATAGCCCCCGCCGCCTGCGGCAAAGGCCGCCTGCTCCAGCCCGCGCTGAAAGGCAATGCCCGCAAAGGGCCCTGTGCCGAAATCGGCCTCGGAAACACCGGCCACCACCGCCGCGTTGGCGTTGGTGCCGCCGCGGGCGTGCAGGCTCATGCCGTTGGTTACCACCCCGCCCTCCTCTGAAGCGGCGGCCACCATGCTGCCGCCGGGGCACATGCAGAAGGTGTACACGCCCCGCCCCTCGTGCCGGGCGGCAAGCTGGTATTCCCCCGGCGGCAAAGCCGGGTGGCCCGCCGCCTCGTGGTAGAGGGCTTTGTCAATATCGGCCTGTAAATGCTCGATGCGCAGGCCGACGGAAAAAGGCTTTGGAACAAGAGAAACCCCTGCTTCGGCAAGGGCCGTAAAGGTATCCCGCGCGCTGTGCCCAACGGCCAGCACAAGGCCGCCGCAGGCAATGGCCCCCGCCGTGGTTTGCACCCCGGTAAGGCGGCCGCCCTGCACCGCAAGGCCGGTGAGCTGTGTGTTGAACATCACCCTGCCCCCAAGGGCCTCAAGCCGCCCGCGCAGGGCGGTGAACACGCCCTGCAAAAGGTCGGTGCCAATGTGCGGCTTTGCGGCGCGGGCAATTTCGGGCGGGGCGCCCGCCTGCAAAAGCTGCTGAATAACCCGGCTGCAAAGGGGGTCTTTGATACGGGTGGTAAGCTTGCCGTCGGAACAGGTGCCCGCCCCGCCGTCGCCAAACTGAATGTTGGCGTTCGGCGGCAAAGGCCCGCCCTTGTCAAAAGCGTCCACCGCGGCGCGGCGCTGCGGCATGGCGGGGCCGCGCTCCAGCACAAGGGGGGCAAACCCGGCCTCGGCAAGCTCCAGGGCGGCAAACAGGCCCGCAGGGCCAAGGCCGCACACCACAATGGGCCCGCCCGGCTTTTGGCTGCCGGGCACCGGGGCAAAAGGTTTTGGCTGCACCAGCTGCACCCCGGCGCGCTTTGCCAAAGCCTGCTCCTGCCGTGCAGGCAGGGTAAGGGCCACGCTGTACACAAACAGCGGGGCGCCCCGGCGGGCATCTACCGATATTTTGTGAATGCCCGCCGCGTGAGGGGGCAAATTGCCAAGGCCCAGCATTTTGCAGGCCCTGGCA
>JBKEBR010000297.1:0-3297 GCA_047973285.1 Oscillospiraceae bacterium
CATACCGGCAGTGAAGAGGAAGCATTGGAATGCGGGGTGGAGAATATTCCTCTTCACCTGCACTGGGAAAGCAAATATGCCGCAAGGATGATTCGTTCTTTGGAGCATGCTGGCTATATTAAGGTTGATGACGGGTTGGCGAAGCTGACGGAGGATGGCCGCAGCGCCAGTATTCGGAATTACAACGCACTGTTTTCAGAATAAATATTTTAAATTAATCAATTTAAAATATTTATTTGGCAATTATTGTTGCAAAAACCCAAAATATTTTTCTATGTTTCTTCTGAAACTTACTGGAAAACTTTTCTTTCCCAAATCAATTGAAAGCGGCTGAAAATCAGCCGCTTTCAATTTTCTATGCTATACTCTTTAATAAGAACAAACAGAAAAAGGGGTTGCCATGAACGGCCTGTTTCCCATTTCCCTCGGCACAGTCGTGCTGGACAGCAAAGACAAGAAAGCCCTGTCTGCTTTTTACCTGAAGATGCTGGGGTGGAACAAAACCTACGAAGATGAGGATTGGATCGACATTCAATCGCCCACGGGCGGGGTGAAGCTGGGGTTTCAGGAGGATCCTGCGTATACCCCGCCTGCCTGGCCCGAAGACCCACCGGCCCAGCAGCAGATGCTGCACCTGGATTTTAACACCGCAAGCATTGCGGAAATGGAACAAGCAGTGCGGCACGCCCTTTCCTGCGGAGCCAAAAAAGCAGAAATTCAATATGACGAAAAGTGGACGGTAATGATTGACCCGGCAGGGCACCCCTTCTGCTTTGTGGTGTGGTAGCCTTTGCCGGCGCCGGCAAGAACAGTGGAAACAGAAGCCGCACAAGGCAACAGAATACACATTTACAAAGCAGGGCGGCGGGATAAAAGCCTATCCCGCCGCCCTGCCTTGCTTTTTGGCTTACTGCCGCAAACGTCAATGAATTGGAATTTTTTGATTTAAAATGTTTTTATCAAAATTATAAAGAGAGCTTCTTAAAAAGCTTTTTGCCTGTATTCTTTCCAAAATATTAAACGCGGCGGTTTTATATTTTAAGGGGTATTATGGCTGTACCTATCCTACCCCGCGGCCAAACAGGCCGGGCCCACTTAAAAATACTCTGCGCAGCATTTAGCCTTTTTGTTCCACCGGTACGCTAACGCTTCGCCTGTTCCATACAATCTTTTACCGCCGCCTTAATTGCAGCGCTGGTAACCGTGGCAGTAGAAACCGCATCTACCTCATAGGTCTGTGCCTCTACAATTTTGCCGGGAAGCGCCTCAAACGCTTTGTCGCCAATGCCCGCCGTCTCGTTTTGGCCGGTTACCTTCACCGAAAGAATAGAATTTTCGTCAAATTCAACCTCAACCCTCACTGCGCCGGCATACCCCTCTGCCGCGGCTGTATAGGTTCCCGCCGTGTATGTTGCAGATGACCCATTGCAGCCTGTAAGCAGCAGAACCGCGCATAAAAGAACTGTGGCAAACGATAAACCCTTTTGCATTGTTGATACCCTCCATACTCTATTTTGCAGCATTCTTTTTTCCAAAAACCTGCCCGCGCACGCCATACGGCAGGCACACGGGAACGTTCAAAACAGGATGACGGATTACCTCCGCCTCTACGTCAAAAACCTCTCTGAGTGTTTGCGCTGTTATAATCTCTTCCGGCGAACCGGCATTGTGCATTTTACCTTCCTTGATAGATACCAAAAAGTCGGAGAACATAACGGCATGGTTCAGGTCGTGCAGCACCATAACAATGGTAACGCCCTGCGCGGTGTTCAGCTGCCGCAACAGCTGCAGAATTTCCAACTGATGAGAAATGTCCAGATAGGTGGTCGGCTCATCTAAAAACAGAATTCCTGTTTTTTGTGCCAATGCCATGGCTATCCAGCCTCTCTGCCGTTGCCCCCCGGAAAGTTGGTCCATCTCCCGGCCGGCAAAATCCGTCATATTGGTGCTGCGCAATGCCCAGTTGATAATTTCCCTGTCTTTTGCGGTAATGCCCGACAAGCCATTGCGGTAAGGGTAGCGCCCGTATTCCACCAGGTCCTCCACAGTAATACCGGCGGGTGTTTGCGCACCTTGGGGAAGAAGGGCAAGCTTTTGGGCCACGAGCTTTGTTGGCATGCTGTGAATTGGTTTTCCCTCGAGGTAAACCGCACCGCCAGACGGTGCGATCAGGCGGGACATGGTTTTGAGAATGGTAGATTTGCCGGAGCCGTTGGCGCCAATCAGCGTCGTTATTTTCCCTGTGGGAATCTCAATGTCAAAATCATGAAAAACCGGCACGCCATTGTACCCGGCAGACAGCTTGCTGGCTGCTATGCTGAACTGCATTGTAATTCACCTCCTTATGCCTGTTTGCGCAGCAGGTAGAGAAAATAGGGCGCGGCCAAAACCGAAATTACGATGCCAACCGGTATTTCAATGGGCTGAAACAAAGAACGGCCCATGGTATCTGCCAACAGCAAAAGCAGCCCGCCCATAAGCATGGAAGCCGGAAGAAGCCGGCGATGCCGCGCCCCAACAAACTTTTTTGCCATGTGGGGCGCCACAAGCCCAATAAACCCAATTCCGCCGCTGACGGAAATGCAGCTGGCGGCCAGCGCCACCGAAATAAACAATAAAATTTTGCGCTCCCTCTCTACCTTTACGCCAAGCGCCGCAGACGCCTCATCTCCAAGCAGCAGCAAATCCAGAACATTGGCTTTGGAAAACAGCAGCGGAATAAGAAGCAGCAGGTACGGAAGCAGCGCTTTTACCTGGTGCCAGCTGGTGCCCCAAATATTTCCCGCCAGCCAGCGGGCCACCAGCTGATAACTGCTGTTCTCCATGTCGGAGGACATAATCAGCATGACAGCCGAGAACCCGGCAGAAGTGGCAATGCCGCCCAAAAGAAGGTACGAGGGCCTGAGCCGGCCGTTCCGTTTGGCAAACCCATACAGCAGCACCGCAACCAATAAACCGCCTGCCATAGCAAACAATGGCTGGTAAACCATTGTACTGATATGCAGGGCGGGAAAAAGGCTTAAAAACAGCATAACCATAAACCCCGCCCCGGCGTTGATACCCAGAATTCCCGGGTCGGCCAGGGGGTTCGCCGTTACTGCCTGCAGCGTACACCCAGACAACGCCAACCCCATTCCGCACAAAACGGCAAGAAAAATGCGCGGCAGCCGAATTTGCAGCAGAATAACAGATGCGCCCGGGCCTGCGGGGTTTGCCAGGCTTTCCACCACCTCGGCATAAGGAATGGCCGCATATCCGCTGTTTACAGAAAGCAGCACCGCAGCAACAAGCATTGGC
>JBKEBR010000298.1:0-2070 GCA_047973285.1 Oscillospiraceae bacterium
AAATGCAATGCCTGCCGGTGGTGCCGATTAGATTACAAGGGCATGCTTGTTTGCCTGCGGGGCACGTGCCACAGCCTACAAATACCGGCAAATAGTTGGTTGCGCGGGGCGATAACCCAGGAAATTATAAAAGAGATGCGCACCAACCAACAAGAGCAGGTGGAAAAATGAAATGCCCCTATACCGCAAACTCCGAACAAATAACACAAACCCAGCACAAATACAATGATGACGGCGCAATAAAGGAAATAGTGGAAAAACAAATAGTGAAACTACTTTTTGTAGAGTGTGCGAAAGAAAATTGTGCCGCATGGGAACATGGAAAATGTGAATACAGGGGCGCGGTAAATTAACCATGAAAAAAAACAGCCCCCCCACCCGGCCAGAAAGAGACGGAACCCACCGCCTGCCATTTGAACGTGCTAAGAAAAAGATATACGCCACGCAAACGGTTTGCGGAATATGCGGTAAACCTGTGGACTTCGCGCAAAAATATCCGCAACCATTATCCCCATGTATAGACCACATTATACCGGTGGCAAAAGGTGGGCACCCAAGCGACATAAGCAATTTGCAGCTGGCGCATTGGACATGTAACCGGCAGAAGTCGGACAAAATATTTGCAACCAACAAGGGCGCGGAACCTCCGAAAATAATATCAAATAGGCAACTTCCACAAGCGTGTGATTGGACAGCGTACAAAGCAACATAGGGGGGGCATACCCCCCTCCCCCTGCGTGCGCCAGCCCTTCACGCCGTCATTGTGAATATTTTCTCACGAATTTTTTATCAAAACAGCAAAAAGGAGTAAAGAAGCATGGCATATAGGGGCATGGCCTATCTTCGCAGAAAATTAGAAGGAAAACGGCTTCGCGTCGGCATTCGTTACAACTATTACGAAATGAAAAATGCCGTAAAAGATTTTAATATAATGACGCCCCCGGAATTTTTACCGCTAAATTCGGCGCTCGGATGGTGCGGGAAAAGCGTTGATTCGCTTGCGGATAGGCTCGCCTTTAGAGAGTTTCGCAATGATAATTTTGGCCTTAATAACATATTCCAGCTAAATAATAGCGATATTCTGTATGACAGCGCGGTGCTTTCGGCCCTTATTTCATCTTGCTGTTTTATCTATATTTCCCCCGATGAAGACGGGTTCCCCCGCCTGCAGGTTATTGATGGGGGCAATGCAACAGGAATAATAGACCCTATAACCGGACTGCTGACAGAAGGGTATGCGGTGCTTGCGCGGGATGATATGGACACACCGACAAGCGAGGCATATTTCAGCGTAGGGAAAACAACATATTACCAAAAAGGACAAGCGCCAGAAGAACGGATAAACAATTCCCCCGCACCATTATTGGTGCCGATTATCCACAGGCCAGACGCCAAGCGGGTATTTGGACATTCGCGCATTAGCCGGGCCTGCATGGCGATAATGCAGGGTGCGCTGCGCACAATTAAGCGTTCGGAAATATCGGCCGAGTTTTACAGTTTCCCCCAAAAGTATGTGCTGGGCCTTGACCCGGACGCTGAACCAATGGACAAATGGAAGGCCACCTTGTCGAGCATGCTTACATTTTCAAACGATAGCAATGGTGGGCAGCCAACGGTAGGGCAGTTCGCACAGCAAAGTATGTCGCCATACATCGAGCAGATGCGCATGTTCGCCGCGCTTTTTTCCGGGGAATCCGGACTTACATTGGACGACTTAGGATTTGTAACTGACAACCCGGCCAGCTCGGAGGCTATAAAAGCAAGCCACGAAAATTTAAGGCTTGCCGCACGGAAAGCGCAAAAGACATTCGGTTCTGGCTTTTTGAATACAGGCTATTTAGCGGCTTGCGTTCGTGATGATTTTGCATATAAGCGCAACCAATTTTACCAAACAAGCCCCGTATGGGAACCGGTATTTGAACCGGACGCCGGCATGTTGTCTAGCATAGGCGATGGGGCTATAAAGATAAACCAAGCTGTGCCGGGTTATTTCAACGCGGAAAATTTGAGTGATTTAACAGGCATCGACGCAAAGGTGTAAGCAAATGGATGACATAAGCATAGATTTGT
>JBKEBR010000299.1:0-6078 GCA_047973285.1 Oscillospiraceae bacterium
CGAGCCCGGGGTGCGCACCCCGCAAATGGAAATAAACCTGCTGGGCAAAACGGTGGAAGAGGCGCTGATGGAAACCGACCAGTTTATTGACAACGCGGTGCTTACCGGCCTTGGCACCGTATATATTATTCATGGGCGCGGCACGGGGGCACTTAGAAGTGCCATTCAGCAGCACCTGCGCGGCAACAGAAGCGTAAAAAGCTTTCGCCTTGGGCGCTTTGGCGAAGGGGAAGACGGCGTAACGGTTGCCGAACTTAAATAGCAGCAAGTTATGGCCACCCGCTCAGCGGGTGGTTTGCAAAAGCGCCCAGAAGGCGCCTGTTACAGGCGGATGCTCGCAGGCGCACTGAAAATGTCTTTCCTCTTGCATTTTTGGCATTGCCATTGTTAAAATGGCAACCCTTGGTATTATTCGGCTTTTTGCCAATTGCCAGCCACTTTGTTCTGATAAAGGCTAAGAAATTTGGGCAAGGCCAAAGCAGGGCCCCCTGCCGGCAAGCCGGTGGTTTTGCCAGCAATATCCGGTGGTTTTTTACAATGAAAAAGAAGCGGTGCTGCGCACCGCTTCTTTGCCTTCTCTGCTTTGTTTGCCGCTAAACATCTATGCCGTAGGTAACCAGCATTTTGCAAAACCCTTTTACATTTTTAAACTGAATGCCCGTTATACCGGCATCAAAGGCCGCCGCTGCATTTACCTTTTTGTCGTCGGTAAAAATGGTTTCTTCCGGGGCAAGGCCGTACTTGCCAAGCAGGGCCTCGTAAATGCGTATATCCGGCTTGTTGCTTTTTACTTCGCAGGAGGCCACCCCGCCGCTGAAAAATTTCCAAAAGCCCTTGCGGGAAAGCAGGTTTAAAACATCCTGTGAAACGTTGGAAAGATAATAAAGGTTAAACCCCTTTTTCTTTAAAAGCTTCATTAGTACAATGGTGGGCCTGCGAACAGCCAGCATTTCCGTCCAGCTTTCCAGCAGTTCCTGCATTTCAAATTCAACGTCTTTATCGCGCCCGCGCTTCATAAAAATGGCAAAGGCTTCCTCCCAGGTTATTTCCCCACGGTCTAAAAGCTGCCATTCTTCGCTGCCAAATACGGCATCGTATAATTTTTTCTCGGTTCCCTCATGGAAAAACTTGTCGGCAAGGTAATCTTTGGGGCTATAGTCCACCACCACGCCACCAAGGTCAAACACTATATTGCGATACAAAATATCACCTGTTCCAATTGTTTAATTTGCGGTGTTTTTTTACCGGTGTTATTTGCTGTATTTGAAGCTATTATTTTTGTATTATACACCATTGGCGCGGCAAAGGGCAACACACACGGTTTGAAGAGGGTTTTTCCGTGTTTTGAGAAACCTGCCTTGCCTTTCATGAAAAATTTATGTAAAATATAGACGCTTATAAAAAAATGCGCGAATATCTCGTGTAGAATTGAAGGACGATAGAAATGGCGCAGGAAGTAGAAAACGGCTGTGAAAGAAGCAAAAAGCGGCTTAAGCCCCGCATGCTGAAACGGTTGAAACGCACGGCAACAAGCAATGAATTCAATACGTTTTTCTCATTGTTTATGCCGCTGTATGTTTTGGTTACGCTTGAGTGGATTGCAAGGGGCACGCTTGCCGGCAACAAACAAAACAACGGTTTTTTCCAGGCTTTGGCACGGCATTTTCCCAGTTTTTTGATTTCGTTTTTATTTTTGTTTGGTATTTACGTATTCCTTTCCCGGCTTACCGGGCGGCACTGGCCGGCAGCCCTGGCCATTGGAATATTGGGCTACCTGCCCGCAATTGTAACCCATTACAAGCTTACCCTGCGCGGCGAACCCTTTTTGCCGTGGGATATTTCCCAGGTGGGGGACCTTATGGAGGTAAGCGGAAACCTGGAATTTGAAATTCCGGTGTCAATTGCCGTTTCTCTTTCGTTGTTTCTTGTGTTGTTCGTATTTTCTTTTTTTGTAAAATTTTCTTATACGCCTGCCCAAAAAGTGGGCGGCTCCTGGTGGAAAAGAGTTTTTTGGGGCAATAAAAAGCGGCTGTTCTATACATTGTCTTCCCTTGCATTGTGCCTGCTTTTATTGTTCGGTATTTTTTTGAACCCCACGGGCACTGCTTTGGCCGGCATTGCGGAAGATATGTGGATGCAAGACCGGTACTACCGCACCAATGGCGTTATTACAGGCTTTTTAACCAATTTGCAAATGCTGCAAATTGATAAGCCGGAGGGCTACAGTGAGGAAACCGTAGCTGGAATTGAGCAGCAAATAGAAGTTGCCTCCGCCTCTCAAAAGCCCTATTACAGCGAAAGCTATGCGGCAACGGCCGATGTGGTAGAGCAAACCCCCGACATTATTTATGTGATGGCGGAAAGCTTTTGGGATGTTACCGCGCTGGAGGGAATAGAATATGACCAGGAGATAATTCCCAACCTTACCGCCCTGCGGCAGGAGGCGGCCTATGGAAACGTATACTCGCCAAGCTTTGGCGGCGGCACCTGCGATGTTGAGTTTGAAGCGCTTACGGGCTTTTCCATGGAGCATTTGCCCGCGGGCAGCAAGGCCTTTCAGCAGTACGTTACCGCAGACACCTTCTCGCTTCCGCAATACTTGAAAAGCACCGGGTACGATACCCTTGCCATTCATGGCTATGGCCGCCGTTTTTGGAACCGGGACCAGGCGTACCCCCGTCTTGGCATAGACGAATTTTATGCCTCGGACGACTTTGTAAACCCAGACAAACGCCGCGGCTTTATTTCCGACGACGCCATGGTGGATAAAATTATTGAGCAGTATGAACAACGCTCTTCCGCCAGCGACCCCATGTTTATTCACGCGGTTACCATGCAAAACCACACCACCTACAACCGCAACAAATACCCGGAGGATGAGCTTGTAAAGGTGGTGTCTGCGCCCTCTACCATTTCAGATTCTGTCATTGGGCAACTAGAAGACTGTGCCACCGGTATTCGCGAAATGGATGCCGCCATTGGCAAGCTGGTAAGCTATTTAAGAACCTCCTCCCGGCCTACTATTCTTGTGTTTTGGGGCGACCACATGAACCCCATGTCCGACGGGTACTCGTTGTTTGAAGAAACCGGTTTTATTGAAAAAGGGGATACCGCAAGCCCGGAGCTGCACAAAACCCCTTTGCTGGTGTGGAGCAATTATTCCACCAATTCGGTTGACCTTGGCGTGGTTGCCTCGTACAACATTTCACCAGTTATGATGGATTTATTAGGCCTTGAAAAGCCCTTGCTGTTTGAGTTTTTGATACAGCAAATGGATGTAATGCATGCCAGAACAAGAGGAATTACCGTAAATGCCGACAATTCCACCAGCGAAGAGATGACCGAACAGCAGCAGCAAACCTTTTCGCAGCACGCA
The DNA here is from genome assembly GCA_047973285.1 of Oscillospiraceae bacterium. Lineage (GTDB taxonomy): Bacteria > Bacillota > Clostridia > Oscillospirales > Ruminococcaceae > JAAYCI01. The sequence continues at coordinate 3,377 of JBKEBR010000299.1, forward strand.
ATTTTGCAATACGATTTTTTGTTTGGAGACCATATTCTGGAGGATTACACCCCCGAAGAGGAGTGAGCAGACGCTGTTTTCAGCGAACTGTGGAGGAGTTTGATTGGACAATAAATTGCGGGATATTTTAACCCGCGTACAAAAGCCGGGCCGCTACACCGGCGGCGAACCGGGCAGTATTTATAAAAACAAGCAGGAAGCAGAGCTGCGGTTTGCCTTCTGCTTTCCCGATACCTATGAGGTGGGCATGTCGTACCTTGGCATGAAAATACTGTACGAGCTTTTAAACCGGGTGCCTGCCATTTGGTGTGAGAGGGCCTTTATGCCGTGGATAGACATGGCCGATGAACTGAAAAAAGAGGGCTACCCCCTGTATGCGCTGGAAAGCAAAGACCCGCTTTCCAGCTTCGACATGATTGGCTTTACCCTGCAATACGAGCTTTCGTACAGCAATATTCTTGCCATGCTTGGCCTAAGCGGTATTCCGCTGCGCGCGGAAAGCCGGGGCGAAGAATGGCCGTTGGTGGTGGCCGGCGGCCCCTGCGTTTGCAATGCCGAGCCTATTGCCGATTTTTTTGACGTAATGTTTTTGGGGGAAGGGGAGGAGCAGCTGCCTTTGGTTTGCGCCGTTGCCGCGCAGGCAAAGAAAAACGGCCTTTCCAAAGCCCGGCTTTTGCTGGAGCTTGCGAAGATAGAAGGGGTGTACATTCCCGCCCGGTACGAGGTTTGCTATAAGCCGGATGGGCGTGTGGAAAGCATTGCCCCGAAAGCCGGCGCCCCCGCGGTTGTGCACAAAGCTTTGCTGCGCAACTTTGGGCAATACCCCCTGCCGGAAAATTTTGTGGTACCTATGGTGGGCGCTGTGCACGACAGGGCCCAAATAGAGGTTTTGCGGGGTTGTGTGCGCGGCTGCCGGTTTTGCCAGGCGGGCTTTATTTACCGCCCCATGCGGGAGCGCAGCGCAAAATTGCTTAGCCAGGCGGCCCAAACGCTGTGCGGCAATACCGGGTACGAAGAGGTGAGCCTTACCAGCCTTTCCACAAGCGACCACAGCGAACTGGAGCCCTTGCTGGACGATATGCTGGAATGGACGGCCCCAAAGCACATTAACCTTGCCCTGCCCAGCCTGCGGGTAGACAATTTTACCGAAAGCCTTGTGGAAAAAACCACAAGGGTGCGCAAAAGCGGCCTTACCTTTGCGCCCGAGGCCGGTACCCAGCGCCTGCGGGATGTAATTAACAAAAATGTGAGCGATGAAGAAATAGACCGAACCTGCACCCTAGCCTTTAACGCGGGCTATACGGCGGTAAAGCTGTATTTTATGATGGGCCTGCCCACCGAAACCATGGAGGACATAGAGGGCATTGCCAACACGGCGCAGCGCATTGTAGACCTGTTCTATGCAAACCCCAATAAGCCAAAGGGGCAGGGGGTAAAGGTAAGCATAAGCGTTGCCTGTTTTGTGCCAAAGCCTTTTACTCCGTTTCAGTACTGCCCGCAAGACACCGAAGACATGCTTCGCCAAAAGCAAAAGCATTTGTTGGAAAGTGTGCGAAGCAAAAAAATTTCGGTGAGCTACCACGACAGCCGGCTCAGCTTTTTGGAGGCGGTGTTTGCCAAGGGAGACCGCCGTTTGTCGTATGTTATTGAGGAAGCCTATAAGGCCGGCTGCCGGTTTGACGGGTGGGACGACCAATTTTTGTACAATGTGTGGCTGCAAACCTTTGAAAAGCTGGGCATAGACCCGCATTTCTACGCCAACAGGGCCATTTTACCGGATGAGGTAATGCCGTGGAGCCACCTGGACTATGGCGTAACCCAGGAGTTTTTGAACCGGGAATACCAAAAGGCGCAGCAGGCCGCGGTTACTCCGCCCTGTAACAAGCAGTGCTCGGCCTGTGGGGCCAACATTTTATTAGGGGGGGCCTGTTTTGCGTATCATTAGAATTTTCTTTACCAAAACAGGGGAAGCCGCCTATATCTCTCATCTGGATTTGCAGCGCGCCATGGCAAGGGCCTTGCGGCGCAGCGAATTACCGGTGTGGTATTCGCAGGGGTTTAACCCCCATATTTATATGACCTTTGCCCTGCCGCTGCCCCTTATGCAGGAAAGCCTTGTGGAAACGGTAGACTGTAAAACCGAGGCCGAAGACGGGGATTTCAGCCGCTACCTTGCGCCGCTGAACAAAGCGCTGCCCCGGGGAATTGTGACCGGGCAAATTGCCGAGCCTGTTTTTGAGGCGAATGAAATTGCCTTTGCAGAATACAGCGTTTATTACAGCGGCTATGCAAAACAAATAGAACAGGCGGTGCCAGCCTACAATGTAAAGCAAAATGCCCCGGTTGTACGCAAAACCAAACGGACAGAAGAGGAAATTAATTTAAAAGACCATTTGCCCAAGGTTTTGGTAAAGGAAGAAAACGGGGAAGCCTTTTTTCAGCTTCGGCTGCCCGCAGGCAGCCGGTTTAACATTAATGCCGAGCTTTTTACAGGCTTTTTGCAGCGCCAGTTTTCGCTGCCGGCTGCCGATGCCCGCATTGTGCGCACCGGCATTTATACCGCCGCGGGCAACAATTTTTGCTGACAAGAGCAGGCCGAAATTTTGGGCTTTAAGCAGATGGCGGGCCGCAAGGCAAAGGCTTGCTATTTGGGAATAAGTGTGATATACTTTTTTGGCAATACGCACGCATTGCTTGTTTTC
>JBKEBR010000300.1:0-3442 GCA_047973285.1 Oscillospiraceae bacterium
GTCGTGCCGTTCCTGCTGAGCGACGTCGACGTGCACGGCTGGGCGGTGGCGCGGCTGCTGCTCGGCACGATGCTGTCGCCGATGATCGCGGGCATCGTCATCGCCTCCGTGTGGCCGGGGAAGGCCGACCTGCTGGCGCGCATTGCAGAAAATATTGCTGAGCAAACGCTGGCCGCGCTGTTTGCCCTGCGCCGCTACCAGATAACCCCCGCCGGGCAGGCCGTTTTACAAAAATACAATGCCATTGTACAGCGGCACGGCCCCAAAATGTAGGTGCCAACCGCGCTGTGCGGGCATTTTTGCCTTTTGCGCCCTTTGCAAGGGCATTTGCGTGCACCGCCCATGGGTTGCCCGGCAAAAGCCATTTTATGGGTTGGCATAAAAATTTCAGGCACCTTTTTAAAAAAGAAAAAGACCTTTCCATTTTTAAACGCTTTGTAATGCCCGCCTTAGGGGTTGCCCGCTGCCTGTTTATGATGGTTGCCACATACTTTGCCCACGGCAAGTCCATCCTTTGGTTTTTGCTGGTATTTGCTTTTGCCATTCTTTTGGGCTGGTTTTTCAACCGCAAAAAACCGTAGCTGTTTGGTTTTGAATTTCCACTTTTGCCCCTCGCCTTTTCCCCTGCCCCGCCGCGCCGCAACGCTTCTTATGCGGCACAGCATTTTTTAGTTTTTGCTTTTTTGTTTTCACTTTGCCTAAAGGCCCTGCTTAAAACGGGGCCTTTATTTTTTTGCGCGGGCTTTCCACAAATATTCCGGCTTTTCAGGCGCGGTGTGCTCACATCTGCTTTCGGCCGCATTGGGGCTACAGAAAAGCACCCTCCCGGTGTTTTGTTCCTTTGCCGCCCACAGCGCTTTCATCTCACGCGCAAAATATGCCGCTTTGCGTATAAAAATGTGAAAGTGCCCTATAATGCACCATAAGGCTTGCCGTTTTGCACAATCAAAAATACCACACTTTTTAAAAGTAAAATATAAAGTTTTTAAAATGCAGCCATTCCGCACAAAATTATCTTATTTTTATCGGCGATTATAGCAATTGACAGAAGAATACACCTGCTGATACTATTAATTTAAACCAAAACTGCTCACCAAAATGTAAATGATTACATAAAATATAAACAGCCTCAAACATTCTTTGCAAAGGCAAATACCAGAAGGACGGTGCCAAATGGCCTCCATTGCAGATGTGGCAAAAGAAGCAAATGTTTCGGTTGCAACCGTTTCCCGGGTGCTTAACAACAGCGGCAAGGTTCAAACCGAAACAGTAAGCCGGGTGCTTGCCGCTGTTAAAAAATTATCATACGAGCCCAACCTTCTCGCACGCAACTTCCGCAAGGTTGAAACACGGGTGCTCCTCATTCTAACGCCAAACATTACCAACCCTTACTATGCGCATATTATTGCAGGCATAAGCGACGTGGCACAAAAAGAAGGGTACAGTGTATTTTTAAGCAATACCAATGGCGAGGCCGCCCGCGAGCAGGAGACTTTGGGTATGCTTTCCCGGCGGCGGGCGGATGGGGCTATTTTGCTTGCTTCTGTGCTAGACAGTGAATGGCTGCAGCAAGGCGCCAATAAATTCCCCGTGGTGCAATGCTCCGAATTTGACCCCGACATGCAAATTTCCCATGTTTCCATCAACAATTACGGGGCCGCCTGCGACGCAATGCGCCACCTTATTTCACAGGGCCACCGCCGCATTGCCACCGTAAGCAGCGAGAACAATTATTACTCTACCAAGCTGCGCCTCAAGGCTTATTACGACATGCTTGCCGAAGCGGGCCTTCCTTTCCGGGAGGAATATGTGTACAAGGCCGACAAGGGCTATTCCTTTAAAAGCGGAGTTGTTGCGGTAAAAAATTTAATGATGATGGAACAACGGCCAACCGCTTTATTCTGCATTTCCGACACGCTGGCCATGGGCTGCGTAGTGGGGGCGCAGGAGCTGGGCTTTCAGGTTCCGCGCGACCTTTCGGTTACCGGCTTTGATGATGTGGAAAACACCACCATGATTCACCCCTACATCACCACCGTGGCACAGCCCTGTTACGAACTTGGCCGCCAGGGCGCCTTGATGCTGCTGGGGCTTATGCGCCGCCAGGAAATTCCCCTGGAGGTGGTTTTTCCCCACCGTATGGTCATACGCGAGTCTACTGCCGCTATTGTTGGAAAACATTTTTTTGCGGATTCCCCGTAAAAATGTTGTATAAATATATGGACGTTAAAAGGAGGACAAAAGGCATGAAGTTTAATGGCAAAAAAAGATTTTCGGCACTGCTGCTGTCAATGATTCTCGTAGTGGGGTTGTTGGCTGCATGCGGCACATCCTCTTCCTCGGCACCCACCACCAGTTCAGGGGGTACAACTTCCAGCGCACCGGCGGCCAGCGACATTCGCATTGGCGTGGTAATGCCCTCGGCAACCCACGGTTTTACAGGTGAAAGCATTCAACATGCACAGGCAGAAATTGAGAAACAGGCGGCAGAACGCGGTTTCGAATACAAATTCCTCACCGCGGAAGAAGCCTCCGGCCAGGTAACCCACATTGAAACCCTGCTCACCTGGGACCCGCAGGTTATCATTCTTTGGCCAATTGAAGGCGACGCGCTGCGCTCTGCCGCTCAATCGGTTTTAGACGCGGGGGTCCAGCTTATCATTTACGACCGCCTGATTGAAAATTTCACCCCCACCGCTGAAATGATGGGCGACAACGAAACCATTGGCAAGCTTACCGGCGAGTATTTCAACAATTTCTTCTCCGAAGCAATTGCCGCCGGCGAGAAAATTTCTTACCTTGAATTCATGGGCGACAGCTCCACCGTGCCAAAGCAGCGCAGCGACGGCTTTAAATCCACCATCGACCCGGCTTTCGAGCTTGCCAACGAGCCCTTCTCCACCGACTGGCAGCGCCAAAAAGCAATGGAGCAGATGGAAAACTGGCTGAATACGAGCACCGCCGCCGAGGTAGAAGCCTTGAAGGCTATTTTTACCCACGATGACGAGGTTGTGCTTGGCGTTCTCGATGCGCTGAAAGGCTATACCGGCAGCGCCAAACTGAACGTACAGCTTCTTTCCGGCGTGGGCGGGCGCAAAGAAAACATTGCAACCTTCGCAAACCCCGGTGTGGAAGGCCTCAAGCAGGTTACCTACACCTTCAGCCCCTCGATGATCCGCAAGGCAGTTCAGTTGGGTGTTGCCGCCGCCTACGGCGAGCAATATGAAGGACAGGCCATTTCGGGGCTTATCCTTATTCCCACAGAGCAGGTCGACGAAAGCAATATGGCGGAATACGAGGCCTCCGAAACCTTTAAAGAACGTTACAGCATTTAGTTTTCTGTTTCAGGCCGTTTAGTCAAACATCGTATGGCCGGCCGCTTACGCTGGCCGGCCATAACCCTTTGTGCAAATATTTTTTTCAATTGCCGGCTGTGCCGGCA
>JBKEBR010000301.1:0-2240 GCA_047973285.1 Oscillospiraceae bacterium
TAGGCTGTTTTGTCCAAAAACATTTCCATGGCCAGCGCAACTTTTTCTTGCTGCGTCATCTGGCTGGTAGATTTTTCAATGCCTTTTGACATTGCATAGGCGCCTAGTGATGTATCATTCATTGCTACGCCAAGGTTATCCATCATGGTAAAGTTGCCTTTGGCGGCGCCCGCAATTGACTGCATTGCAGAATTTACATCAATGCCCATGATGGACGCAACATCGGCGGCCCGCTGCATTGCTTTGGTGGACAGGTCGGCAGATTCTTCTATTCCGAAACCCGACCCCTGAAACAGCGCCCCCATTTGGTTTGCCGTAGCCAGAAAGTCGGACGCAGATAGACCCATATTTTTATATGCGTCGTCCGCTTTCTTTTTTACGCCTTCTGCAAAATTTCCAAAAACAGCTTCGGCACCGCCAAGATTTTGTTCCAGTTCGCCGCCTAAATTCAGCGCTTTTGTTGCTATTCCCGCAAACGCCGTGGCGGCAGCCGCAAGCCCTGCAGCAGCAGCGGCGGCGACGGAAGCCACAACTGTTCCAACGGTTTTTAAACCGTTGCCTAACGCTTCGGCAAGGCCGCCCGCTTTTTCTTCGGTCTTGGAAATACTTTCATCCGCTTTGCTGCTGTCAATTAAAATTGACCCGAAAAGTTCAAAGATTTTTATTTTTCTTCACCTGCCTTTGCGCCTTCCAAAATTGCTTTTGCATCGGCCAAAATATCAGTAACCGGCGCAAATTTTTCGCGGCCAGCACGTGGGGCAAATCCCACTGCATCTTTAAATTCCGCGAAAGAAATTCCTTGGTATGCCGCTATCCATCTGGCTTTTACAAAGTCTTCTGCATCGGCTTCTATGGCGTATTTAATCAGGTCTATGCCTTCGGCAAGTTGCAAAGAAAGGATGTGCGCTATGGCCCCGCCATAGCGCCGCATCAACAAATCCTTTATTTGCGTATCAGAAGTTTGTAAACAGATGTAAAAAAACCTTTTACATTTTTCCCGCCCAGCTGCGCCATTTGCCCTATTAAATCATCCAACGGGATTTCGCCCACTTCTGCGGGGGTGCATTCAAACGGCCCGGCGAGAAATTCATATAATTTCTGTTCGGCCTTTTTCGCGCTTACTGCGGCAAATATTTGTAACGCCGCATCCACCCCGAGCTGGGTTGCTGTGGTGTCCTTTTTGTTTTTTTCGTACTCCTTCATGACGCCTTTTAATTCTTCTTTCAAACCAATGTCATTTATGGCCCGAAGGGCCACAAACACATCGGCAGTATTAAACTGTCGCATAATATATAAACTCCTTTTTTATGTTTTACTCTGTGCCGCCACCTGTGGGCGCCGTTGCAGGCTTTGGGTAATGGATTGCAAACGGCGGGATGTCAAGGTCGGTAGCTGCATCATAATTGCCCGCAAGGGTCAGTTTTATGGTGCCTTCATTATTGGCTTGGGTTGTCAGTGTCAGCCCTTCGGTGTTTATGGCATTAAACACTTGGATAATTACCGGCGAATTACTGCCCGACAGACGCCCCACAAAGGTTACATTGGCTATGTAGTCGGTTTCTTCCACGTAGCCTTTCCCTTTGATGGTGTAATACCCTGTCGGGCCGTCCGTCTGTGTGGCTGCCGCCAATGACAATGCCAAGTTCTCCGGGGTTACCTCCAGCAGCGTGGCGCCCATTGTTACTTCCCAGTTGTCAATAACAATGTTGTCCTTGGAATTTTCGGGCAAGCCGTCTATTTCGAGGCGGCGAATTTTCGGGGCGGCTTTAAATTCCCCGCCACCACGGGTTGCGCCCAAAACCTTGCCAGCAGAAACCGCCGATTCAAAGGTATCAGTGGCTGCATCATAGTTTTTAAAAAAAACGCCCGCATCCAAAAGCAGGCGTTCCCCGGTTTTATTCGTGTATCCGGTTGTTTTCTTTCCGAAAAATTTCATGGTGTCAACTCCTTGTCTAAAAATTCATAGTCGAATGTAATGCGATACCCTTGCAACTGCTCGGTGTCCTCGTTTTGGGCCTTGCCTTCATGCAAAAAAATAAAAAAATCGTCGTTGACTTCCGAAGCCCCCGACAATTTTTTTATTATTGCACTACAAATGGCATCTATTTGCACACTGCTTTCGGTTTTATCCCAAAGGCGCACCGTCAAAACCCCTTTGGTTATCCCATCATTTTGCAGCGGGTCAACGAAGAACACGGCGCGCGGGTAAGGGTCGCTTGGCGCTGCGCGCTTATACTTCA
>JBKEBR010000302.1:0-5239 GCA_047973285.1 Oscillospiraceae bacterium
ACAATTTAGTGCCTATTTTACCCAGGTGTGTTCGGTAAGCTCAAAAAATACTGCCGCAAAGCCCGAAATAGAAAAGGCGGATTTGAAGCTGCTGAAGCTGGAGCATGTAGATGCAAATGCCGCCATGCTTGCCAATGAACGCCAATTGGCGGCGGTGGTTTCTGCAATCAATTCTCTTTTGCAGGCAGAAGAAGCTTTGGAAAAGGGTTTTACCTTTGACGCCGCTGGGGTTTGTTTGGAGGATGCCCTTCATGCACTTTCGGAATTAACAGGGGAAAGCGCCACCGATGCCATTGTTGAGGATGTTTTTTCGAGATTTTGTGTTGGAAAATAAGTTATAAAGTGAGAAAAAATGAGCTGTTAATTTGTTGAAAACTTTTCTAATAATAAGAAATATGGTATTTATTTACTTCAATACAAGGCTCTCTGTGTTTGGGGTGCAACAAACCCGGCACAAGGCAAATAAATTGATATTTTGCAAAAGTATTTTGCCTCTTTCTGCTTCTTTGGGAAATTTGCCCGCAAGTTTTGCTGAAAACAGGTTAAAGAGCCACGCTTAACGGCGGAAGAGAGTTTATTTATCAAAAGTACTTCTCTTTTTTGATAAAGATTTAAAAAAATAGGTAGTGTATATTTTGAAAAAATAATTCAATATGGTATATGAAATATAAAGAAAAAGATGGCATTAAAAGTGGTTGTTGTGCAAAAAGGGAGAGAGTGTTGTATGGTGCTTGGTTCGTATGATGTTGCGGTAATTGGTGGGGGGCATGCGGGCATTGAAGCAGCCGTGGCAGCGGCAAGGCTTGGGGCAAAAACAGTTCTTTTTACCTTAAGCCTGGATGCCATTGGCAATTTGCCCTGTAACCCAAGCATAGGGGGAACGGCCAAGGGGCACCTTGTTCGGGAAATTGATGCGCTTGGCGGATGTATGGGTATTGCGGCCGATGAAACCTTTTTGCAAAGCCGCATGCTGAACCTTGGCAAGGGCCCTGCGGTGCACAGCCTGCGGGTACAAACCGACCGGGCGGCATACCATGCCTACACCAAGCTATTGCTTGAAAAAACCCCGAATCTTGAAATAAAACAGGCCGAAATTGTTTCTCTTTCCCTTTCAGGTGAGGGGGAAAAGCTGCTTACAACAAAGCTGAATACCATATACAGCGCAAAAGCGGTGGTTCTTGCAACGGGAACCTATCTTGCGGGCAAAATTTTTGTGGGGGATGTCAGCTATGCTTCAGGGCCGGATGGAATTGCGGCGGCGCAATCTCTTGCGGGGTGCCTTCGCGCCCTTGGTTTGCCAATGCGGCGGTTCAAAACCGGCACGCCTGCAAGGGTAAACCGGCGCTCTATCCATTTTGAAAAGCTGGAGGTTCAGCCCGGGGATGAGCATATTGTTCCCTTCAGCTTTACCACTGCGCACAAAATGGAAAATAAGGTTGAATGCTATATAGCCTATACCAACCCCAAAACCCACGAGGTTATTCAGCAAAACCTGCATCGCTCGCCCTTGTATGGCGGAAAAATTGAAGGAATTGGGCCCCGGTACTGCCCCAGCATAGAAGATAAGGTGGTTCGCTTTGCAGACAAAGAGCGCCATCAAATTTTTGTAGAGCCCTGCGGCATGAACACCGATGAAATGTACCTGCAGGGAATGTCCTCTTCCTTGTCGGAGGATGTGCAGGTGGCCATGTACCGCACCATTGAGGGCTTTGAAGAACTGGAAATTATGCGCCCGGCCTATGCCATTGAATACGATTGTATCGACCCGCTTGCCCTGAAGGCCACGCTGGAAAGCATGGAAATTCCGGGCCTTTATGGTGCGGGGCAGTTCAATGGAACCTCCGGCTATGAAGAGGCGGCCGGGCAGGGTTTGCTTGCGGGCATTAATGCGGCCCGCAAGGTGCAGGGCAAGGAAGAAATTATTCTCAGCCGGCAGCAAAGCTACCTGGGAACACTGGTGGATGACCTTGTTACCAAAGGCGCCACCGACCCTTACCGCATGATGACCAGCCGCAGCGAATACCGCCTTTACCTTCGGCAAGACAATGCCGACGAGCGCCTTACCCCGCTTGGGCGCGAAATTGGGCTGGTGGATGACAGGCGTTGGGCCCGCTACCAGCAAACCATGCAAATTAAACAGCAAGAAATACGCCGCCTGCAAACCACGGGTATTTCCCCGGAAAAAGCAAATTCTGTTTTGGAAAAATTGGGAACCGCGGAACTGAAAAGTGGAAGCAATGCGGCCGACCTTTTGAAGCGCCCTGAGGTGGGTTACCGGGAAATTGAAGAAATAGTGGGGCCGGGCAAGGGGGTAACCCCTGAAATTGCCTCCCGCATTGAAACAGAAATAAAGTACGAAGGGTACATTAAGCGGCAGCTTTTACAAATTGAGGCCGTTAAAAAGCAGGAGGAAACCTTGATTCCCGAGACGTTTTGCTATGAAGGGCTGGAGGGGCTTCGCCTGGAGGCGAGGGAAAAACTGGCGAGGGTAAAGCCCCATTCTCTTGGGCAGGCGGCCCGTATACCCGGGGTATCGCCCAGCGATATTTCCCAGCTGGCGCTGGCGTTAGCGGTTTGGCGCAGGCAAAGCAACCAGTGAGATGTTTAGGAATGCGAGAAAGTGGTGGAAAAGAGCTGCTTTTTCTTATAAAAGCCCACCTTTAAACCTTATTTTTTGGCATGTTGAAAACTTTTCGGTGTGGCAGAAACCATCATTTTATACAAATAAAAATGATGGGAAGTGTGTGATCGGGGAAACTACTTTACCATAAGCCAAATAGACAGACTCCTTTTTCTTGTAAAAACCCGGGTGTAAATGGACGCTTTGTTAAAATGTTGAAAATACGGAGGAAGAACCAATGATTGATACAAGCCGCTTACAGGCGCTTGCTGCGCAATATGGTGTTCCGTTGGCCCCAAACCAGCTAAGGCAGCTTGCCGCCTATGCGCAAACCCTGGTGGAATGGAACGAAAAGATAAATTTAACCGCCATTACGCAGCCACAGGAAATTGAAATAAAGCATTTTTTGGACAGCCTTTTGCTGGCGGCACAACCGGAGGTGGCGGGTAATTTGGTGGATGTGGGCAGCGGCGCGGGCTTTCCCGGTATGGTGGTTAAGCTGTATAAGCCGCAGGTTTCGGTAACCCTTATGGAGCCGACGGGCAAGCGGGTAACTTTTTTGGAACAAACAGCCAAAAATTTGGGCCTTGCCCTGGAAATAGTAAAAGAACGCGCAGAGGAAGCGGCCCGCAAGCGGTGGCGCGAAAGTTTTGGGGTGGCTACCGCCCGGGGCGTGGCTTCTTTGCCTGTTTTGTGCGAGTATTGCCTGCCGTTGGTTCGGGTGGGCGGGCTTTTTATAGCAATGAAAGCCGCTTCAACCCAAGAAGAAATTATGGCTTCACAAAATGCCATTCAAAAGCTGGGGGGCAAATATCTGGAAACCAGAACCTTTCAACTGCCGGGGAATACCACCCGCAGCCTGGTGTTTGTTCAAAAGGTTGCGCCAACCCCTGCGGTATACCCCCGCAACGGCGGTAAAATAGCCAAAGCGCCACTGTAATGTTCCACGTGGAACATTACAGTGGCGCTTTCTAGTGGCGCTTCTTTACATAGCAGAGTGGCCTTTGCCGCCACGGTAAAACACCTTGAATGGGGCAGAGCGGCTTTGCTGCAAGGCAAAGAATGGATAAAGTTGCTTGGTAAAAAGCAACCTGCGAAAATTTGGCGGGTTTTGCACGAAGAGTTTTACAATAAAAAGGTTGTTGTTCTTTTTAATGCTTTGCGTTTGTTGCGGTTTTGTTACAGTGAAGAATAGGCCAACGTGAGGGAATTTTGCATGAGAAAAGCAGCTCTACTGATACTCTGTGCGACCTTCTCAAAAAAGAAAGCCATGTGGCCGTGCATCTTTTGTTGAGATAAAAAGCAAAAGGGAAGTTTTTTTATATGTTCGCAGGGTAGGCCCTTGCCGCTCAATACGGCAAGGCGGTACAACAAGCCTTTTTTTCTGGTGAGCCAGCCCTTTTTGGCTTTTTGAAAAAACAGAAAACTGAAACAGGGCAGGCGCAATAACAGCCAAGCCGAGTAAAAAAACATATTGGAGTAGGAGAAAAGCCTTCTATACTAAGGATTCTTGCGGCGCGTTGAATTGCTGCCAACCCCAGGTGGCAGGAGAAAAAATGATGCAGGGCAAAAGCGCCTGCAAAAGGGAGCCAAGGCAGACGCAGACCAATTTCGAGCACTTTGGCAAGGCTGCAATTTGCCGCTGCACAAAGTTGTTTTATACTTTTTCGAGGCCGGTACGGCCGCAGTTGTTTTTTGCTTTGGCGCAAACCGGTTGCGCTGCGCTGAAAAGAAAAAGAGGTAAGCCTGGGTATGGCTTTTGTGGCGCTGGCTTGGTGGCTATATTTTCATATAAAGCAAACCCGGGTGGTTGGCATAAAATAGAAAGCTGTGGCAACCGGCAGCCATGCCTTGGCCAAAGACAAAACAAAAGGGCGGCAGCGCAGCCTTTTGCAATTGCCACCGAAATAAACGGGCAGTTGAAACGGCTGTGAAACAAAAACCCCAAAAGGTGTAGAGCCGGCAGGAGTAGGGGTTGTTCTGCGAAAATGCTTTTTATAGAACGGCTTGCATGGCTGAAAAAGCCAGGCACCGGCTATGTTGGTGAAAAGCAATGCTTTTGCTTTTAACACAAGCGAAGCGAGAGAACAAATACCGCACTTTCCATTTGCACTTCAGGAAAAGCAGGTAAATTATTAGGCTAGCAACTGTGGGGCGGGCGATACAAGCGAAAGAGTTTTTAGTGTGTCTTAGAGGCTTGCCCTTACCATGATCTTTTAGGGATGGGGTCAATTCCTCCGGCTTAGCCGGTGGCCTTGACTGGCTTGGGTAAATGGGCCATAATTTAATGCACAGAGCACAGAGCACAGAGCACAGAGCACAGAGCACAGAGCACAGAGCACAGAGCACAGAGCACAGAGCACAGAGCACAGAGCACAGAGCACAGAGCACAGAGCACAGAGCACAGAGCACAGAAAACCACCCAAAGGAAAAGGGGCAAACTATATTTCACTTAGGCGGCACAGCAAGGACTAAGTGTGCTTTTGGGGCGAAACAAGCACAGGGATAAATATAAAAATCGGCTTTTTTGTAAAAAGGAAAAGCGGTTTTATAAGCCCTAATACACCGATGGCGGCTGTGTAAGGCTTGGTATCAGTGCCATGAAAAAGTTTTTCCCAA